>JABURI010000152.1:0-64832 GCA_014762755.1 Marinobacter sp. | reverse complement strand
GGGTGCAGGATACATGCTGCGTGAAACTGCTTAGTCAGCTCAGAACCTCTACTTTCCAGCTCGCCCTGCTGTACATGGTGGTTTTTGCCACCTCGGTATTTCTGTTACTGGCCTTCATCTATTGGCGTACAGCAGGCTTCATGACGGCCCAGACCGACCAGACCATCGAGGCGGAAATCGCCGGTCTGGCGGAGCAGTATCGGGGCCGCGGTGTAAACGGTCTGATCACCATCATCCGGGAGCGGGTGGCCCGGGACCCCAACGCCAAATCCATCTACCTGCTGACCACCGACGACTTCCTCAAGCTGGCCGGCAATATTGAGGCCTGGCCGGAAGGGAGCCGATCAGAGAGCGGCTGGATCAATTTTACCCTGAACGAGTCCGTGGGCTGGACCGGGCCTGAACGCCTGGCCCGTGCCCGGATTTTCGAGGTCCAGGGCGGTTTGCGCCTGCTGGTGGGCCGGGATGTGGATGAGCTCACTAATCTCAAGCGGGTGATCGAAACCGCCATCAACTGGGGCATGGGCATTACCCTGGCTCTGGCCCTGCTTGGTGGTTTCCTGATGAGCCGCAGCACCACCCGGCGGATCGAGGTGATCAATAACACCTCCCGGCGGATCATGAACGGCCACCTCTCCCTGCGCATCCCCACCCGGGGCACGGACGATGATTTCGACCAGCTGGCAGAAAACCTCAACCAGATGCTGGATCGGATCGTGTACCTGATGGAAGGTATTCGCCATGTCTCCGACAGCATAGCCCATGACTTGCGCACGCCCCTGACCCGACTTCGCAACCAGCTGGAAAACACCCTGATCACGGTGAACGACGAGGAAGCCCGGGAGCATGTCGGCCAGGCGGTTGCCGAGGCGGACCAGTTACTGGCCACCTTCAACGCATTGCTGCGTATCGCCCGTCTGGAGACCCGGGGCAATGCCGCCGACATGAAAGTGGTTTCCCTGGACGAGCTGGTGTCCGATGCCTGCGAACTCTACGAGGCGCTGGCGGAAGACAAAGAGCAGCAGTTCGAGCAATCCCTGGCCAAGGGTGTGATGATCGAGGGAGACCGGGATCTGCTGTTCCAGATGATCAGCAACCTGATTGATAACGCCATCAAGTACACGCCGGAAAAAGGCCGGATCGGGATTGTGGTCAGGCGCGATGGGAACGAGGCAATCTTCGAGGTTCAGGACAGCGGCATCGGCATTCCCGACGATGAAAAGGATCAGGTCTTCCAGCGTTTTTACCGCGTGGGTAAGAGCCGGTCACTGCCCGGTAATGGGCTGGGGCTGAGTCTGGTCAGCGCAGTAGCAGAAATCCATAAGGGACAGATTGTTTTGAGCGACACCTACCCCGGAGAAGAGGCACCTGGGCTGACCGTTACGGTCCGGATGCCGGCGTTCACGGCTGCCCGCAAACGGATCAAGGCAACCCAGGCAGAATCGGGGGAAGCGGCCGGCTCGGAGTCCAAGGCACCGGCCGAGACCTCCGGCCACTGATTACTGGTTGGCGCGGAACCGGTTGAAACGGTCACGGACCGGACCGAACACGGCATCCGCCCGGGTTTCGACCGTATGCGCCAGGTGTTCGAACTGTGAACGACGGCGGTCCACTTTTGCCTGGATGCTGTCCCACTCGCCTTCCCAGTGTTTCTGCTCGGCAAACAGGAAAGCAGCCAGGTTGTGGCGATTGATCTTGCTGGTCACGCCCAGCTGATCCAGCCGGTAGCCCAGCGTATCAACGCCATTGAGCGCCAGCTGCATGAGTTTTTCTGTGTTCATGGTCGGATCTCCGTCAGTATCCAATTATCCAGTCGATAGAAAACGTTATTACCAGAACGCTAACGCCGTTCATCTAGGCTGTGCAACCTAATTCAGGGTTGGTCAAACCCTGTCCAAAAGGTAATTCGCTGGCCACAGCAGGGTAATGTGATGTGTGGAGAATGGGCATTGTAGACAGGAAGGAGCGGTAGCAACCGCTTGCTTCTCCCTCCAGCACAGCGCTAGCCTTAACCCCGTTTTTACGGGGTTTTTTTATGGCCGCTTCCCGGGCCAGCGAGATAGAGGAATCACACGGAAATGAGTCAGGCATCCGGTAACGGCGGCCCGAGGCCGCGCTATATCACGCCGGAAGGCGAGCAGGCGCTTCGCAAAGAGTTGCAATACCTGTGGAAGGAAAAGCGCCCGCAGGTGACCCAGGCGGTGCGTGAGGCGGCTGCGCTCGGCGACCGTTCGGAAAACGCCGAGTATATCTACGGCAAGAAGCAGTTGCGCGAGATCGACCGGCGAGTTCGCTTTCTCAGCAAGCGCCTGGAGGAAGTGACGGTGGTGGATCGCCTGCCGGAGCAGCGGGACAAGGTCTTTTTTGGTGCCTGGGTGACCATCGAGGACGAGGACGGCAAGGAGCAGACCTTCCGGCTGGTAGGCGCGGACGAGTTTGATCTGAGCAAAGGCTATCTCAGCATCAATTCACCCATGGCAAGGGCGCTGATTGGCAAGCATCTGGATGATGAAGTCAGCGTGCGGACGCCGGAGGGATTCAAATCGGTGTTCATCACCGCGATCCACTACGGATCGGCCCCTGGAGACAAGTGAAAAACGTCACATTCCCGTCGTCTGATCCAACATCTTTGGTGATATGTCGCTAGACTGTTCAAAAATTGTCACATTATGTGGCCGGGACAGGATAGTCGACCGGGGATGCGGAGATGGTTTTTCACAAGTTGGAGATGCACGTTTTTGAACGAGGGATTGCGCTGCTGGCGGGATTTCTGGTTCTGGCCGCAGCATCGGGTGCCGCTTTGAGTCAATCTGACGGTGAGGCTCCCGGAGATAAGGGCGAGGCGTTCATCTACGAGGAGCGCTCCACCATCGACACCATTCCCCTGCGTTCCATTGAGGAAGATGCCCTGGCCAACACGGTTGTCGAGGGTGGACTGGCAGCGCCCGCCGAGGGTGTGGCGGTCAAGCCGCGGTCCGACGACGATTTCTACCTGGACCCGCTGGCCCTTCAGCCGCGGGATGAGCGAACGGACCTGGGGCGCTCGGAGATTCCGGTGAATATCCGCTTCAGCAATCCCAAGTCCGTACCGGGCCAGACCCACAGCAACAACTACGTGATCCGGCCACCGGAAAACCGCACCTACGATACCCTCAACACCAACCTGATCGAACGCTGAGGGGCGACCTGTCAGGCCGCGGCTACGCCACTCATTTCGGATTTGCCGAGAACCTTTTCATAGAAAAATGCCAGCGCCTGCCTGGCCTGGTTCAGGCGTGCCCGGGAAACCCGCATACCCTCGCTGAGGTAGCACAGAAACTGCTGCTGATCCTCGGTTTCCAGAGCCTCGGGGTCCTTGGAATCGTGGAACAGTACGAAACGGGTAATCCAGTGCAGGTAGGTTTGTTCTGCGCGTTGGTTGAGCTGCTGCTCCCGGATGGCAGCGGTCAGACGACGGACGAGGTCCGGCTGGGATTGCTCCAGTGCCTGGGTGATTGTCATGGGTAAAACTCTTCCGCTTGGGATCGTTCTTGTTATGTTGGCCGCATCTTATGACAATCGTTTGAAGGTCGCAAAATTTTCCTTTTACGGTTTGTTAAGGGGCGATTACAAATCGCCCCAGGTCCCTGAACGGGCGATTATTTCAGCGCTTCCAGCTTGTCCACGTACTGCTGCATGGCATCGTCCTTGGACATGCCCTTGAGCTTGTCCCAGGCGTCATACTTGGCACGACCGACAAAATCCATCATGCCCGGGCGCTTGCCCGAGACGTCGCCCTCGGTGGCCTGCTTGTACAGGGCGTAAAACTCCAGTTTCATCTCGTTGGAAGGTTTGAAATCGCCTTCGGCGGTCTGGATGTAGTTCACTGCGTCGTCGAATTTGGCTTTCAGGTCACTCATGGGATGCTCCTTGGTGTTGATGGTTCTGTCCTGAGGTGGATGCTGGGAGTATAGACAGTGGGGCAGGGGGCGTCATTGACCTGACTGTCCGTTGCCAAAGTAATCAACGACATTCCGGCCGGGTTTGGCAAAACTTTGCCCAAGTCACATTGTTGACGATAGGGGGCCAGATTTGGCTTGAGTCTGCGGGGGCACCTGTGTACAGTTTCGGCCGTTGCTTGCCAGGAGGGCAGGTACAAGGGATTGAACAACTGCAAATGATTTGCACAGGGAGCACGCCATCATGTCTTCTAAAGACGGTTCCGTCGCGCCTAAAGAGCGCATCAATATAAAGTATGTCCCCGCCACCGGCGATCAGCAGGCCGAAACCGAACTGCCGCTGAAGATGTTCGTGGTCGGCGATTTCAAGGGTCATGCTGAAGAAACCCCCATCGAAGACCGCAAGGCCATTTCCGTCGACACGAACAACTTCCGCTCGGTCATGAAGGAATCCGGCCTGACCCTTTCCACGACTGTGTCCAACAAGCTTGAGGATGGCTCTGATGACCTGCCGGTCAATCTGGCGTTCCAGGGGCTTGAGGATTTCTCCCCGGACAGCATCGCCCGCCAGGTGCCCGAGCTGAAAAAGTTGATCGAACTGCGCGAAGCCTTGGTTGCCCTGAAGGGACCGCTGGGTAACGTCCCGTCCTTCCGTTCGAAGTTGCAGGAGCTGCTCGACGACGACCAGGCCCGAGACAAGCTGCTGGCTGAACTGGAACTGGCCACCGACGGCGAGTAATCGCTCTCACGTCGCAACGCGGCGAACAATTCCGAATATCAATCACGTACTGAAGGGATGTGGTATGTCTGATACTGCTGTGCAGCAATCTGCTGTCTCCGATTCCGTTGCCGAAGGATCCTTGCTGGATCAGGTCATGGCCAATAGTCGCATGGCGCCGGCCGATGAAGGCTACGATGTGGCCCGCAAAGGGGTGGCCACGTTTATTGCCAACCTGCTGAAGAGCGATGAAAAAGGCCAGCCGGTCAACAAGGCCCTGGTAGACCAGATGGTGGTCGAGCTGGATCGTAAAATCAGCGCCCAGATGGATGAGATCCTGCACGCACCCAGGCTGCAGGAACTGGAATCGTCCTGGCGCGGCCTGAAACTGATGGTGGATCGCACCGATTTCCGCGAAAACATCAAGGTGGATATCCTGCATGCCACCAAGACCGAACTGCTGGAAGACTTCGAGTTCGCCCCGGACGTTACCCAGACCGGCTTCTACAAGCACATCTACGCCGCCGAGTATGGCCAGTTCGGTGGTGAGCCGGTGGGTGCCATCGTTGGCAATTACGCCTTCAGTCCGTCGACGCCGGATATGAAACTGCTGCAGTATGTGGCCTCTGTCGGCGCCATGTCCCACGCGCCTTTCCTGTCCTCGGTTGCACCGTCTTTCTTTGGCGTCGACAGTTACCAGGAGCTGCCAGCGATCAAGGAGCTGAGCGCGGTTTTCGAGGGCCCGAAATACGCCAAGTGGCGCTCCCTGCGAGAATCCGAAGATGCTCGTTACTTGGGCCTGACGGCGCCGCGTTTCCTGCTGCGGGTACCTTACGATCCCACCGAAAACCCGGTGCGCAGCTTCAATTACAAGGAAGACGTCTCCGGTGACCACGAGCACTACCTGTGGGGTAACACTTCCTATTTGCTGGCCACCCGTCTGACCGAGAGCTTCGCCAGGTATCGCTGGTGCCCGAACATCATCGGTCCCCAGAGCGGTGGTGCGGTGGAAGATCTGCCGGTGCACACCTTTGAATCCTTCGGTCAGCTGGAAGCCAAGATTCCGACTGAGGTGCTGATCACCGACCGCCGGGAATACGAACTGGCAGAAGAGGGTTTCATCGCTCTGACCATGCGCAAGGGCAGTGACAATGCCGCGTTCTTCTCTGCCAACTCGGTGCAGAAGCCCAAGCAGTTCCCGAACACCAGGGAAGGCAAGGAGGCGGAGACCAACTACAAGCTGGGCACCCAGTTGCCGTACATGATGATCGTGAACCGCCTGGCGCACTACATCAAGGTGCTGCAGCGGGAGCAGATAGGTTCCTGGAAGGAGCGGCAGGATCTGGAGCGGGAGCTGAATACCTGGATTCGCCAGTACGTGGCGGACCAGGAAAACCCGCCCGCAGACGTCCGTAGCCGTCGCCCTCTGCGTGCCGCGAAGGTTGAAGTCTCCGATGT
Organism: Marinobacter sp.; assembly: GCA_014762755.1. Classification (GTDB taxonomy): domain Bacteria; phylum Pseudomonadota; class Gammaproteobacteria; order Pseudomonadales; family Oleiphilaceae; genus Marinobacter. Next base: position 58,718 of record JABURI010000152.1, on the reverse strand, counting down.
GGAAGGCGATCCGGGCTGGTACCAGGTGTCCCTGGCGGTGCGCCCCCACTTCAAGTACATGGGTGCCAACTTTGAACTCTCGCTGGTTGGCCGCCTGGACAAGGATTAATCCGTGTTCGGCGGCACCGGCACTGACGGCGCTCGCAACACCGGCAGTCTGTTTGAACGGCTCGAGCAGGCGGCCGCCCCGGCGGGACAAGGCATGGCTGAACTGACCCATGTGGAGGAATCCATCAAGCGCCACCTGGTGCGCTTGCTGAATGCTCATCCGGGCAACAGCAGCAGCGCACCGGATCTGGGGCTGCTGGATTTCAATGACGCCACCCTGGGTACCCATGATCTGAGCATCCAGATTCGCGGGGCGATCCGTCAGTGCATCGAGAAGTTTGAGCCTCGGGTTAAACGGGTGGATGTGGTGGCCATGCCACCGGGCCCGAACCCGTTGCAGTTGAAGTTCCAGGTGACGGTCTATCTGAAGGTTGCGGGAAGCGACGATCGGACGACGATAGACCTGGTTTTGGATGACAAGCGGTATTACCGCGTGATTTAGACGGCAGGGATAGGAGGAGGTGGCGACATTGGTGCAGTGGTCATGAAACTGAATCGCTTTTACAGGGATGAGCTGAGTTTTTTGCGGTTGCAGGGCAGGGAGTTTGCCGAGGCACACCCACAGCTCACCCGCTTCTTGTCGGAACAGAGCACCGACCCGGATGTAGAGCGCCTGCTGGAAGGTTTTGCCTTCCTGACCGGCAAGCTGCGGGAAAAAGTCGAGGACGAGTTTCCCGAGCTGACCCACTCGTTGCTGAACATGCTCTGGCCCAACTACCTCCGGCCGGTGCCCAGCTGCACGATCATGCGCTTTGATCCGCAACTGCATGCCATCAGCGAGCGCCAGATGGTGGATCGCCTTACCGAGATCAAGAGTCGTCCGCTGAGCGACGCCAGCCGCCAGACCCAGTGCCGGTTCCGCACCTGCCGGGCGGTGGAAGTGTTTCCCATCAGCGTGGCTGAAGCCCATGCCGAGCACTCGCGGGAAGTCTCTTCCGTGACCGTGGATCTGGCTTTGCACACCGACCAGCCGCTGAATGGCATAGGCCTGGAGAATCTGCGTTTCTACCTGGGGGGTGACAACCACACGGCGGAGACCCTGTATCTGTGGCTGAATCATTACCTCAGCCGCATGGAGCTCGTGGTGGGCGACCGTGTGCTCAGCCTGCCTCCATCTTCGTTGCAGCCGGTCGGCTTTGCGGCAGACGAAGCGATTCTGCCTTATCCCAGGAACGCCTATGCCGGCTACCGGATTATCCAGGAGTACCTGAGCTTTCCGGAGGCCTTCCGGTTTGTGGACGTTACCGGTCTGAAGTCCCGGTTGCCCGCGGTGCAGGCCGATGAGATCAGCCTGCGTTTCCATTTCAGCCGGATTCTGCCGCCGGACAACCGGGTGACCCGGGATTCCCTGCAGCTTTACTGCACCCCGGCGGTAAACCTGTTCAGCCACGAAGGCGAGCCGGTGGATCTGAACGGTCGCCAGACCGAATACCGCATCTCACCGTCCAGTCGTTGCCCGGAACACTTCGAGGTGTTCAGCATCGAGCAGGTCGAGGGCTGGCTCGAGGGGCGCTCCGGTCGGGGCGAGCCGCGCATCTATACGGCATTCGAGAGTTTTCAGCATGAAGTGGAGCGGGATTGCGGCCGCACCGCGCTGTACTACCGGGTTCGCACCCGGGAGAGTGTGCGCGGCGATGGTTTTGATCACTACATCTCATTTGTTCGCGGTGATGAAACCGAGTGCCTGAACCGCCAGGAAGCGGTATCTCTCACGCTCACCTGCACCAATCGTCAGTTGCCGCAGCAGCTGGCTGTGGGTGAGGTTTGTATGGCCACCGAGACAACGCCGGCGTTTGCGGCTTTCAGCAATATCACACGACCGACTGCCACCTTGCGGCCGACGCTGGATGGCAGCCTGTTGTGGACACTGATTTCCAACCTGTCACTGAACTATCAGTCGATGCTGGATGTCGACGCCCTGCGCACCGTGCTGCGGGTGTATGACTTCAGGGCCCTGGTGGACCGCCAGGCAGAGCGGGTCTCCCGGCAACGGCTGGCGGGCATCAGCGGTATCAGCACCACACCGGTCGACCGGATGATCCGCGGGCTACCGGTGCGCGGTATCCGGTCACAGCTGCAGCTGGATCAGCAGGGGTTTGCCAGTGAGGGCGACCTCTACCTGTTCGGTACGGTGCTGAGCCAGTTTTTTGCGCTATACGCGAGTATCAATGCCTTTCACCAGCTGGAAGTGGTGAATACGAACAATCAGGAACGGTACACATGGACGTTACAGCAAGGTCAGCAGCCGCTGATGTAGTCGGGCTGGAACCCGTTCTGGGCAATGCGCGGCGATACAGTTTTTTCCAGTTGGTGGATCTGATTCACCGGCATCACGGTGACGATCTGGAGCGTGCGGGGTACGACGAACCTCGCCGGGAGCGCATCCGGTTCTCGGCCTCGGCCGGCCTGGGGTTTCCCGGCAGTGATGTGGTGTCAGCGCTTTTGCCGGAGCATGAACACGCGCCTTACCAGATGGAGGTCAGCTTCCTTGGCCTGCACGGGGCGCAGTCGCCGCTGCCGGGGTACTATCTGGAGGATCTGGCCTGGGAAGCCGGGCAGGACCTTGGCGTACGCCGGCATTTTCTGGATTTCTTCAACCACCGGTTGGTGACCCTGTTCCACCGTGCCTGGCGCAAGTACCGGTATTACATCCGCTTTCAGCCCGGGGCCAGCGATGGCTTTTCGGAGCTGGTCTTTGCCCTGACCGGACTGGGTGACGGTCGGTTGCGGCAGGCGACGCCGGTGCACTGGTCCAAAATGCTCGCCTACGCCGGTCTGATGGCCGGCCGAAGCCGGTCGCCGGAAGTGGTCAGCGGCATCGTCGCGCACTGTTTTGATCTGGACAACGTCAGCATCGAACAGTGGGTGCTGCGCAAAGTGGACATTGCCCGCCATCAGCAGACCTCCCTGGGCGGCGCCAACGCTAACCTGGGCCATGACACCCTGATGGGTTCCCGCATCCGGGATCGCAGTGGCAAGTTCATACTCCGGCTGCGCAATCTGACCCGGCAGCGATTCGCGGACTTCCTGCCCAATGGCCGGGACCACCGGCGCCTGGTCAAATTGCTGGAGTTCGCCACCCGAGAACAGCTGGCTTACGACCTGGAGCTGCAAATGCGGCCCAGGGATATTCGTCCGATACAGCTCGGCGAGGATGTTCGCCTGGGCTGGAATTCCTTCGTGACACCGGAACGGGCCCGTGAACGCCCGGCAGTGCGAATACAGATCAGACGTTAGTGCAGGGAGCCGGAGACGTGGCACAGCAAACAGCAGAACTGACATTGGTGATCACCAACCCGACGGAAACCGGTGGTGGCGTCAGCATAAAGCACAGCTTCGGGCCCCGTGGTGGCTCCATCGGTACCGCGGCCAGCGACAGCTGGCAGCTTTCGCCTCATCGCACCGGTGTCGTGGCCGGCCACGCCGAGGTGCGCTACCTGGATGGTGGTTACTGCCTGATTGACCGCAGCGGCCGCACCTACATCAACAGCAACAGCCAGCCAGTGGGGCGCGGTCGCCGCGCCCGACTGAGTCATGGCGACAGCGTGACCATTGGCCGCTACCAGATACGGGCCGAACTGTCCGCCGTGCCGGCGGTCATGGGTGAAACGGAAGACGACGTACTGCAGCATCACAGCCTGGTGGACGCTCCGGAAAGTGAGTTGCGGCATGCCACCAATGAGCAGAACCAGTCTGTAGGCCACGAACCCCTGGAAGGGCTGCAACCGGCCGCAGGCGATCCGGTCAGTCGCGACCCGCTGGCGCACTGGCAGCAAAAGCCGGCCCGCGCGGAGGAGGAAGCGCCGGAGCTGCTGGCCAGTGACCGGGCGTGGTTTGCCCGTTCGGCCGACGTCAGCGATGAATATCGCGACAATCGGGACGTGGCCATGGGCCCGCCGGTGACTCCACAACGCGACGAAAAGGAACGACAGGGAATGTCCGAAAGCACACGAAATCCGCAGGAGGTCAGTCGACAGCACATCAGTGGTGCGCCGCTGCTTCGGGGCCTGGGCGCTGATGTTGATTTTGCCGACAGCGACCAGATGCGCCTGTTTCTGGAAGAAGCCGGGCAAACCCTCAAGGCGACGGTTGAGGGTTTGCTGGCGCTGCATCAGGGTGAAGACAGTCGCCATCAGGCGCTGCGCACACGTTTGCAGCCCATCGAGGATAACCCGTTGCGTCTGGCTAATGATTATCCGGACACCATCCAGACCCTGTTTGCCGCCCAGCGCAGTCCGGTGCATCTGTCGGCCCCTGCAGCAGTCCGGGAGAGCCTGGAAAGCCTGAACCACCATCAGCAGGCCACCCGGGAAGCCATTCGTGAGGCGTTGGAGGCCATTTTGCACGCGTTCTCACCGGAAGCGCTGCTGCGCCGGTTCCATGGTTATCGCCGTGGCCTGCAGGATAACGAAGACGAAGGGCATTGGGCCTGGGATATGTACCAACACTATTACCGTGAATTGAAATCCAGTCGTCAGCAGGGTTTCGAGCGCCTGTTTCAAGAGGTGTTCGACCAGGCTTACGACCAACACTTGCGCCACTTACAGAGGGAGAGACTGTTGTGAAGACCTGCAAATGGAGCTTGCTGGTTGTTGCTTTGATGCTGGCGGGGTGTAGCACCCCCTACAACGCGGTGACCAAGACCGCCAAAGTACTCTGGGATCCCGATATCCCGGTGGGGTACCCGGAAGACCTGCCCAGCCGGGTGGACCTGACGATGCTCGCGGAGCCCGGTGTGAATCCCAACCAGTCTCTGGCACCTACACCCATCGCCTTTCAGGTAATCGAGCTGCGTGACAGTTCCCTGTTAATGGCGGGGGACTTCGACCAGCTGCTGACCAACCTGGAGGACTCCCTGGGCCAGAACTACGTGGGCCACAGCGATTACAGCCTGGTGCCCGGCCAGTTCAGGTATGTAGAACCGTTCGAGATCAGCGAAGACACCCGCTACATCGGAGTGATTGCCTTCTATGCCTACCCGAATCTGTCCCAGTGGAAAAAGGTAGTGAAGGTGGACCCGATCGGCGGGCGCTATCACCTGCTGGTAAACCTGCGCGAGCGCGAAGTGCAACTCAGACGGTCGGATGAAAGCTGATGGCAGTCACGAATCGAGTGGTCTGGAGTGATGGGCTGTTCATCAAACCCCAGCACTTCCAGCAACAGCAACGCTATCTGGAACACCAGATCAACGAGCGGGTCCTGGCAGTTTCCGATTATCTTTTTGGATTCAGCGATCTGGAGCTGAACGCGGAGTACCTGAGCTTCGGCCGGGTGGGGTTGGTCCGGGCCTCGGGACTGTTTCCTGACGGTACCCGGTTCAACCTGCCCCAAGACGATGTGATGCCGGAGCCGCTGGAAATCACTGACGCCTCGGTGACCAACCAGGTGGTCTATCTGGCGCTGCCCCTGGGCAGCGACAGCCTGGCCGAAGTCGAATGGCCGGAGGCGCCGGTGGCCGGCCGGTTCCTGGCGCAGAAGGTGGAAGTCCGTGATCTGCACTCCATCGACGGCGATGCCCACACCATCGACGTGGCACGGGTGGCTCCCCGCCTGATGCTGGAGCGGGAAGACCGAAGTGCCTACGCCGCACTGGCGGTTGGCCGGATCCTGGAAAAGCGCCCCGATGGCAGCCTGGTGATGGACCCGAACTTCCTGCCGACCATGCTCAGCGTGCGTTCGGCGCCCCGGCTGCAGCGTTTTGTCGGTGAAATGGCGGGCTTGATGCAGGAACGGGCCCGCAACATTGCCGAACGGGTGGGCGCACCGGGCCAGGGTGGTGTGGCCGATGTGTCGGATTTCATGCTGTTACAGATGCTGAACCGGGCGCATCCCAGCTTCATGCACCTTGCGCGGCTGCGGCAGCTGCACCCGGAGCGCTTGTACGAGGCGCTTCTGGAACTGTGCGGCGAGCTGGTGACCTTTACTGATGAAAGCCGGCTGCCAAGGGAGTTCACCCCTTACGACCACGATCTTCCGGAAGGTTGTTTCAGCCCGCTGATGCAGATTTTACGGCAGGCCCTGAGCACCGTGCTGGAGCCTCGGGCCTTGTCCATTGCGCTACAGCAACGCCAATACGGCCTCACGGTTGCGCCGGTGCAGGATGGCCAGCTGATGACCAGTGCCGAGTTCATTCTGGCCGTAAAAGCCGATATGCCGCTCGACGATCTGCGCAAGCAGTTCGTTCAGCAGTGCAAGGTGGCCTCCGTGGAGAATATTCGGGATCTCATCAGCCTGCAGCTACCGGGTATTCCACTTTCAGCGCTGCCGGTGGCCCCGCGTCAGCTGCCCTATCATGCCGGGTTCGTGTACTTCCGGCTGGACGATCAAAGCCAGGCCTGGCAGATGCTGGACAACGCCAGTGGTTTTGCCTTCCACGTGGCGGGCAGCTTCCCGGGGCTGGAAATGCAATTCTGGGCGATCAGGAGCTAACTCATGGCAGATGCACCGGTAATGGACAGACCGGACAGCACCCGGGATTCGGGTGATCGTGCATTCAGCGAGCTTTTGTTTGCCGATAACGGCACCGGACAGTCGCAGGTCGGATCCGGTGACAGCAGCTTCCAGCTTCGCGGCCTCGAGGACAACCGGCTGATCGACGCCGCCACGCCGTTGCTGGGGTTGGTGATCCGGGTACGGCGGCTGGCGGATTTCCGTGATGTGGAAACTCTGTACCAGCAGGTGGTGGACGAAGTGGCCGCCGTGGACCGGGAACTGGTGGAACAGGGCTACGAGCGTCCCACGGTCGTGGCCTACCGCTACGTGCTCTGTGCCTTTATTGATGAGGCCGTGCTGGGCACGGACTGGGGGGCTCACAGTATCTGGTCCCAACACTCGCTGCTCAGCCGTTTCCACAACGAGACCTGGGGCGGTGAAAAGGTGTTCGCCATCCTGGCTCGCATGGAAAAGGAGCCGACCCGTTTCCGGGACATGCTGGAGTTCATCCACCTGTGCCTGAGCCTGGGATTTGAAGGCCGCTACAAGGTTATGGAAAACGGCCGGGATGAATACGAACAGGTGGTACGCGGACTCTATGATCAGCTCCGGGAACTGCGTGGTGACCGGGACAGCCAACCGCTGGCGGATGCCACGGAAAACCTGATGCCGGCCCGCAACCGCCTGCGCAGTGGACTGCCGCTCTGGGGTATCGGTGGTCTGTTTGTGGTGGCCATGGCCGGGGTCTATTCGCTCTACAACATGGCGCTGAACGAACGCATCAGGGATGTACTCAGCGTTCTGGAACAACTACCGAAATAAGGACATCACTGTGATTCGGGTAGAACTGCCGGCGCTGATCGGGCGCCTCAACGACATTTCACGCCAGGCATTGGAAGCCTCCGCGGCCCTGTGCATCAGCCGTCAGGGCGCCGAGATTACCCCGGCGCACCTGCTGTTCAAACTGCTGGAAACGCCCTTCTCGGATGTGCGCCAGATCCTGGAACACACCGGCATCACCCACCAGCAACTGCAACCCGTGGTGGGTGACAGCCTGAACGGCGAACCTCAGACCGCCGAACCGTATCCGTCGTTCTCGCCGCTGCTGGTAGAACTGATGCAGGACGGCTGGCTGCTGGCCTCCACCGAACTTGGTCATACCGAACTGCGTTCCGGCGCGGTGTTCCTGGCCTTACTGATGAACGCCGACCGTTACCTGATGCCCCGGGTGGCGCAGGCGCTGGTGGACATCAACCGGGAACAGCTGCGCAAGCAGTTTGATCGGGTAACCGAGGGTTCTGTGGAGCGTCCGCAGCTGATGGAAAGCGGTGGTGCCAAGCCAGCGGTTGAAGCCGATATGGACCCGCTCAAACGTTACGCCACCGACTTCACTAAGCTGGCCCGGGAAGACAAACTGGACCCCGTGGTGTGTCGCGATGCCGAGATCGATCGGATGATCGATATCCTCTGCCGTCGCCGCAAGAACAACCCCATCGTGGTGGGCGACGCTGGAGTGGGCAAAAGCGCCGTGGTGGAAGGCCTGGCCCTGCGCATCGTTAACGGTGACGTGCCGGACCGCCTGAAAAACGTCGAACTCTGGACCCTGGACATGGGCGCCCTGCAGGCCGGTGCCTCGGTGAAGGGCGAGTTTGAAAAACGCCTGAAGGGCGTGATCGAAGCCGTGAAAGGTTCGCCGACCCCGATCATCCTGTTCATCGACGAAGCCCACACCCTGATCGGCGCGGGCAACAGTGAAGGCGGCTCTGATGCCGCCAACCTGCTGAAACCAGCCCTGGCCCGGGGTGAGCTGCGCACGATCGCAGCGACCACCTGGCGCGAATACAAGAAATACTTCGAAAAGGACCCGGCCTTCAGCCGTCGTTTCCAACCGGTCGCACTGGACGAGCCAACTCCAGGCGAAGCCGTACACATCCTCCGTGGCCTGCGCACCATCTACGAAAAAGACCACCAGGTGCTGATCGCCGACAGCGCCCTGAAAGCCGCCGCTGAAATGTCCGCCCGTTACCTGGCCGGTCGCCAGCTACCGGACAAAGCCATCGACGTACTGGATACCGCCTGCGCCCGGGTCAGCCTGAACCTGAGCACGCCACCAAGGCGCCTGAGTCACGTCCGCAGCAAGCTGCACCTGCTGGCCATGGAGCAGGAGCTTTTGAGCCGGGAGCACTCGCTTGGCCAGAACGTGGATGCCGAGCGGGAACAGGCCCTGGAGCAGAAAATTGCTGACCTGACGGCCGAATCCGAAACGCTGGAACAAAGCTGGAACGACCAGCGCGAACTTGTTGCCCGACTGGTCGAGATCCGCGAACAGCTGCTGATGGGTGAGGCTGAAGGTGAGACCGACTATGACGCTGCTGTTGAGTTGGCCGAGAGCGATCACGAAGAACGCCCGGACCTCAAAAGCGAAGCCGCCGCCATCGAACAGGAACTGGCCGAACTGCAAGCGGATGAACCGTTGGTGCATGCTCGGGTGGACGCGCGCCAGGTGGCTGAAGTGATCGCTGACTGGACTGGCATCCCGGTTAACCGCATGACCACTGACGAGCTGGAAAAAATCACTCACTTGCCGGCCTTCCTGCAGGCCCACATCAAAGGCCAGGACACCGCCATTGACTGCCTGCACCAGCACCTGCTCACCGCCCGCGCCGACCTGCGCCGCCCCGGCCGACCCATGGGCGCCTTCCTGCTGGTGGGCCCCAGTGGGGTGGGTAAAACCGAAACCGTGGTGCAACTGGCCGAACTGCTCTATGGCGGCCGGCAGTTCCTCACCACCATCAACATGTCCGAATACCAGGAAAAACACACCGTCTCCCGCCTGATCGGCTCGCCTCCGGGCTATGTAGGCTTCGGCGAAGGTGGCATTCTCACCGAAGCCATCCGCCAGAAACCCTATTCCGTGGTGCTGCTCGACGAAGTCGAAAAAGCCCACCCGGAAGTGCTGAACCTGTTCTATCAAGCCTTCGACAAAGGCGAACTGGCAGACGGCGAAGGCCGCTTGATCGACTGCAAAAATGTCGTCTTCTTCCTGACCTCCAACCTCGGCTACCAGACCATCGTCCACCACGCCGAAGCGCCGGAGAAGATCGAAGAAGCCCTGTACCCGGAACTGGCCAACTTCTTCAAACCCGCGTTGCTGGCACGAATGGAAGTGGTGCCCTACCTGCCGCTGGGTGAAGACACCCTCAACCGCATCGTCGGCGACAAACTCCAGCGCCTGGCTGACCAGATTCAAGCTCGTTACCACACCGAGGTGGAACTGGAAGACGGCCTGGTCGAAGCCATCCGCAGCCGCGCCACCCGAAGTGAAAACGGCGCGCGGATGCTGGAGTCGATCATCGAGGGCGAGCTGTTGCCGCCGGTGTCTTTGGCGCTGCTGGAAAAACTGGCGGCCAGGGAGCCGGTGACGAAGGTGACGCTTGGGGTTACTGAAAACAAGTTCACGGGCACAGTCGCCTGACTTTCAGGCTGACTGAATCGTAGCGCACCGTGGGGGATAGCTTTCCAAAACCCTGCGGAGCCATGGATGGCGGAGCGGAGCGTACAGGGATGTATTCAAAGCGTGTTTTGGAAAGCTATCCCCCACGGTGTGCGGGCGGCGATCTCCATAAAGAAGGAACGATATCAATGGGACGGATGCAGAAGGAACTGCACACCGGCATCGACTTGGCGGTGGCCCTGATCAAACAGGACACCCTGCCAGCGCTGTTGAACACCGCCACCCGGCAACTCGAAAATGCCTTCGGACTGAGCAAGTGCTGGGCCCTCGAACTCGATCTCAGCGGCCGGACCCTGCACTGCACTAAACTGGACGCAGGGGGCGAGTTCGACTGCAACGACTTCAGCCATCCTTTCGCCCACGTACTGCAAACCGGCCAGCCAAGGGAACTCACCCGCGCAGCCAGCTATCGCCTCGATCACGGCGGATTCCAGAATCTCATGGAGCTCAGCGGGCGCCCAAGAAGCTTCTGGCTGGAGCCACTAAAAGGCGAAGATGGCCGCACCCTCGGCATGCTCGTGTTGTGCGGCGACCATCCTGAGTGGCGGGGCATCGTCACTCAGCCACTGTACACCGGCCTGAAACAACTACTGATGCATCAATGGATCAGCCAGTTGCAAACCCGTGATCAGGTCTGGCAAAGGCGCCTGCTGAAACGCTCTCTGGACAACCTCAGCGATGCCCAAGCCGTGCGCCAGAAGTGTGACCAGCTGGCCACCACTCTGGTCGGCAACTCCGAAGCCATGACCCACCTCCGGGCCCAGTTGGTGCGAGCGGCCGGCAGCCAGCTGTCAGTGTTGATTCAGGGCGAAACTGGTTGTGGCAAAGATGTGGTGGCCCGGGGCATCCACGACATGTCGGACCGTGCCAGTGGGCCTCTGGTGGTGGTCAACTGTGCCGCCATCCCCGACACTTTGCTGGAGAGCGAACTGTTCGGCCACACCAAGGGCGCCTTCTCCGGCGCGGACCAGGCCAAAGAGGGCCTGCTGGCCCAGGCCAACGGCGGCACTCTGTTCCTGGATGAAATCGGCGACATGCCCATGGCGCTGCAATCCAAATTGTTGCGGGTGCTGGAGAGCCGACAGTTCCGGCCATTGGGTGCCCGGGAAGAGCAACATTCGGATTTCCGCCTGGTGGCGGCCACCCATCAGCCGCTTCAGGAGGGCATTGAAGATGGCCGGTTCCGGCGGGACCTGTTCTACCGCCTCAGCCAGTTCCCCCTGCGCGTACTGCCCCTGCGGGAACGCAGTGAAGATCTGGAAGCGCTCAGCCGTCACTTCATCCGGCTCTACACCGAGCGCGAGGGCAGTGGCCCGCTGGGCATCAGCAGCCACGCTCTGAGTGCGCTGGCCGACTACAACTTCCCGGGTAATGTCCGGGAACTGCGCAACATCATCGAACTGGCCTGTCTGCAGACCCCGGCCGGTGATGACATTCAGCCGGAAGTCCTGCACCTGGACGATCTGTTTGCCGACGCCCCGGAGTCGACCATGGCCTTCGTGGAAGCTAAAACCATTCCGGGTGTACCTCCGGCCGATGATATCCGCGACCTGAAAGCCGCCGCCCAGGCCTTTGAGGCCGCCATCATCCGCGAACGCCTGCGCCAGTATGGCGGCAATCGCGCCCAGGCGGCGGAAAGCCTGGGCCTGCCAAAACGCACACTGGCCCATAAATGTCTGAAGTATCAGGTAACCGACGTATGACCCTGAAAGACTTGAACCGATTGCCCTTGATGGTCCTTCTGCTGGTGAGTGCCAGCAGCTGGGCCGATACCCGCCTGACGGAAGCCCGGGCCTGCACCGAACAAGCGAACCGGCTGGAACGTCTGGCCTGTTTTGATGAGGTGTTCGGTACGCCGTTGGCGCAGTACGAGGACGGCCAGCATCCAGCATTGGTGAACCAGTCGGAGCGCTGGCGCCGGGTGTTTGCCCAGGCCAGCGGGAACGACGCCGGCGGAGTGGTCTATCGCGACACCGGCAGCGCAGCCGGTCATCTGGTGACGGTGACCGCGCTCGGTGTACAACCTCCACGGCCGGTGCTGTCACTGCAGTGCCACAACAACATCACCGAGCTAGCCATCATGCTGCCGGAGCCTCTGGATCGCGAGCGAGTCGACGTAACTCTGGGGACCCAGCGGGCACATTGGCGGGTTCGGGATGAAGGTTTGGTGGTCAGCGCAGGTCGCGGCCTGCCCGCTATCCGCACCGTACTGGATGTGGTCGATCAGCCCGATGTGCGCCTGCAGGCGGGCGTTCGGGAACTCGATGGCCTGCTGTTTGACCTCAACGGCTTCGCGGAGGCGATCAAGCCTTTGCGCCAGGCCTGTGGCTGGTAGGGAGTGATGGCATGCAGGTGATCGAACAGCACCCTTACGTTGATCAGGTACTGGCCTCGATTCCGGGAGACACCGGGGTGGGCGAGAGCCTGGCCGAAGACCGCACACTGGAGTTTCTCGAAAACGAGATCATGAAAGTAGGGTCGCTGGCCCACAACGACATCGACTGGCATAAGGTCGAAAGCGAAGCACTGAAACTGCTGGCGGATCGCAGCAAGGACATCAAGGTGCTGGGTTTTGTCATGCTCAGCCTGCAGCGCGGCGGCGATGGTGAACGGTTTGCCCTGTCGCTTTACCTGCTGCACCGGGTGCTGGACGACTGGTGGGAAAGTGCCTGGCCCTATCCCGGCGCCAAGGGCCAGCGGGCTCGCAAGATGCTGTTCACCCAGATGCTGCAGCGGGCGCTCAAAGCGGTAGAGAGCCTGAGCTTTGACGCCAGCGTCGGGGATGGTCGCCAGTTCTGTCTGGACCTGGTTGAGAAACTGGATGGCCAGGCCAAAGACCGGGACTTGCCTGACGACGCCCTGTTCGAACTGAAGCGGGCTGTGGAGAAGCTGCCCAAGCCGGACCAGGCCCCGGCGGCCCGGAAAGCTTCTGAAAGCACCTCGACAAACCGACAGGAGAGCACGGCCAGCTCATCGCCCTCCAGCTCCGCCAGTTCCAACACCACGACCGCGTCGCTGGGCAATCTGACATTGGACCCGAGTAACGAGCGTGCGACCCGACAGAGCCTGCTCAAAGTTGCCGAACTGCTGACCAGCAGCGAACCGGACAACGCCCTGGGCTACCGGATGCGTCGGTATGCCATCTGGCAAAGTATCACCAGCCTGCCACCAACCCGGAATGGCAAACGCACAGATCTGGCAGCCGTCAGCGCAGACCGGGTGGCCGAGTACAGGGAAGTTCTGGAGAAAACACCGGATCTTGAACTGTGGCAGCGCATTGAACAAAGCCTTTCGGTCAGCCCGTTCTGGCTCGATGGCCACTGGCTCAGTGCCCGGGCGGCCCTGGCCCTCGGCAATACCGTTTGCGCGGAGGCCATCCGGGAAGCCCTGAAAGCGTTTGTCGACCGTCTGCCGCAACTGGCCGAGCTCACCTTCAACGATGGCACGCCGTTTCTCAGTGACGATGGCGCGGATTGGTTGCACACAGCCCCCACGGCCCGCAAAGGAACAGGCGGAAGTGCCAACCCCTGGGAACAGGCATTCGACGGCGCTCTTGAGCTGGTCCGGCAGAACAAACTGGCGCCGGCCATGAAACTGCTGGAGGAGGGCCTGGCCGATGCCCGGGAGCCGCGGGAGCGCTTCTACTGGCGCCTGGCCTCGGCCCGGCTGCTCAAGGAAACCGGCCTTAAAGCCCTGGCGGCCGAACAGATCCAGGATCTGAAAAACCAGGTCCAGGGGCGGGTTCTCGATGACTGGGAACCGGCTCTTATCAAACAACTGGAACGACTGACGTAACGCCCGCAAGACGCAACAAACGCAGGAATGGAAACCATGTGGAGAAAAGGATTACTCATTGGTCGTTGGCTGCTGCCCTACATCCGCAGTGCCGCTCCCGTCACCCTGGCTCTGGGTATGGTCGCCCTACTGGTGGCCACCTGGTGGCTGGGACCACGCCTGGAAATCAACGGAGACTATCCCCTGATGGCCTGGCAGATGCGTGCGCTGGTTACCCTGGGGGTGGTGTTGCTGGTGGTCATTGTCTGGGGCACCATGCTGGCCCGTCGCCTGGGTAAGGTGAACAAGGCCAAAGCCGAGGAGCAGCGGGAGCAGGAAGACCCGATTCTGCCCATGGAGCGTCGTCAACAGCGGCTGCTGGACCGACAACTGCAGGCGTTGAAAAGCAATCTGCCGGGTCGCAAGGACCTGTACCGTCTGCCTTGGTATCTGGTCATGGGCCTGGAAGATGCCGGTAAGACCAGCCTGATTCAGCGTGCCGGGCAAACCTATACCCTGACCAACGTCACCCGTAACAACCGTGGCGACCGTAACCCGTTCAGTTTTGACTGGTGGATTGGCGACAACGGTGTCCTGATCGACCCGGATGGCGAACTGCTGAGCCAGAACCAGGGGGAGGGCGCCACCGGCGAAATCCAGAGCCGGCTCTGGAACCACTTTATAACCTGGTTGGAGCGCAGTCGCCCCCAGCGGCCGCTCAACGGCGTCGTCCTGGCCGTGGATCTTGCCCGCCTGAGTGCCGCCAACGAACAACAGCGTGAAGCCCACGCCATTCTCCTGCGCACTCGCCTGCGGGAGCTGATGGAACAGTTGGGGTCCCGCCTGCCGGTGTATGTGACCTTCACCAAGATGGACCTGATGTATGGCTTTGCGCCCTTTGTGCGTACCCTCAGCAAAGCCGAGAAAGACAAGGCGCTGGGTTTCACCTTCCGGCTGGACGGCCAGCAGGATCAGGACCAGTGGCTGGAACAGTTTGCCGAGCGTTACGCCGATATGGTGGATGAGCTCACTGAACGCCTGCCGGACGTGCTGGCCAACACCCGTGATAACGAAGAACGGGCAGCGGCCTATTCGTTCACCCGCCAGTTGGCGGGCCTGAAGACGGCCATGGAGCAGTTCCTGACCGATTTGCTGTCGGCGGATGCCTTCTCCACACCGGCGCTGGTACGCGGCACCTACTTGACCTCGGTGTTGCAGGAAGGTGTGCCTGAGGATGCCTTCGTCTCGGCCGCCGCCCGGAACTACCAGATGTCGGACCCGATCCAACCGGCCCAGCGCGGCGGCCAGTCTGCGAGCCTGTTCACCAAGGGCCTGTTCCCCGGGATCATCTATCCGGAGGCGGGCCTGGCCGGTGATAACCGGCGGGTGGTGCGCCAGCGTCATCGCCGGGTCGCCGTTGCCGCCGTGGTGGCCCTGGCCGCCGGTGCGGGCATAACAGCAGGCTGGCAGCATTATTTTCTTCAGAATGCCGAAGCGGCCGCCCAGGTGGAAAGTCGGGTCAAAAGCTATCTCAATGACTGGCAGCCGGTTGGCTACGAGCCGGACACCACTGGCCGTAATCTGCTGCAACCGCTGGATGAGCTGCGGGACGCTACCCTGGCCTTCGGCGATTACCGCAAGGAGTGGCCACTGGTCACCGATATGGGGCTGTACCAGGGGCACAAGGTGGGCCCGGAAGTGGATAAGGCCTACCTGAACATGCTGGCCTATCAATATCTGCCTGCGCTGATGTTCGGGGTGATGGAAGAAATGGGACAGGCGCCGGATAACAGCACAGAGCGGCTCGAACACCTGCGCGTGCTCCGGATGCTGTACGATGCCAGCGGCCGCCGTACCGACATTGTGTCCGGTTACATGCGTGAGTACTGGCAGGCCCGGTTCCCCGGCCAGCGCGATGTGCAGAATCGTCTATACGGGCACCTGCAATACGCCATGGCCCACACGGACCTTTCGGACCTGGCAGCTAACGGCGACTCCACCGCCACGATGGCTCTGGCGCCTTTCCGCAGCAGTGTCGAATGGGCACAGCATGAGCTTGGCCGTATCAGCACCTCAGACCGCGTGTACCGTGAGCTGGAGAACGAGGCCAGCCGTGATTTCCCGACGCCGCTGGAACTGGCCCGCAGCTCCGGCCCGGCGTTCTCCACGGTGTTCACACGCCTGGACAGTTATGGCGAACCGCTTGCCGAGGATGTGCCGTCTGCACAGGATCCGCTCTCGATTCCGGCACTGTTGACCCGGGAAGGTCTGGAAAAGTGGTTCCTGCGGGAATCCGGATCGGTCACCGAACTGGCCTTAGTTGACGCCTGGGTGCTGGGCCGCCGGGATGATGTTGATTTCAGCAAGGCCGATGAGGCCGAGCTGCTGGCCAGTCTGCAGACCCTGTACGCTGAGCACTATGCCGAGGCCTGGCGCACGGCGCTGAGCCGGCTGGATATCCATCGGTTTGAGGACCTGAACCACGGGGTCCGTATTCTCGACAGCCTGACCAGTGGCCACCAGCCGCTGGCCAGATTGCTGGCCCAGGTGCGGGAAAACACCCGCCTGATACCGGTAGGTGAAGGCGAAGCGGAAGCCGCACGCAAATTGCTTGAGCAGTCCCCCCATTACCGCATGCTGCAGGACATCGAGCGCCAGTTCAGCGACCTGAACCAGCTCACCCGCAAACAGGGCGAAAAGCGCTCTGGCCTGGAGGAAGTCATGCTGGTGGTGACGGAGCTGCATGAATACATGCGCAATATCCAGGAATCGCCGGATACTGGCAAAGCTGCCCTGAGCGCCGCCCGTGCCCGTATGGGCCTGCAGGGGGCCGACCCCATCTTTACCCTGCAGCGCATGGCCGGCCATCAGCCGGCACTCCTGAACCGGATACTCAACCGCCTGGCCACAGAAAGCTGGCGGGTTGTCCTGGACAGTGCCGTGGCACAGCTGGAGCGGGACTGGTATCGCGAGGTTTACCAGCCGTTCCAGCAGAATCTGGCCCGGCACTATCCGTTCACCCAGGGCGCAGGGCGTGACGCTGCACTGCAGGATTTCGAGCGTTTCTTCGCCCCGGATGGCATTCTGGAAACCTTCTACAACGACAACCTGAGATTGTTCCTCGAAGACCATCCGGAGCATGTGGGCGACGCCCGCCGGGCCAGCCTGGTACGACGGGATGTGGTCGCCGCGCTGGATCGGGCCCGGCAGATTCGACAGGCGTTCTTCACCCGCAGTGGTACGCTGGACGTGGAGTTTGCCCTGGAACCCCTGAACCTGAGCAACAACAAACGGCGCTCGGTGGCGAATATCGATGGCCAGCTGGTGGAGTTCTCCCATGGCCCGCGCCAGAACATTCCGCTGATATGGCCCAACACGCTGCGAGATGCCGTGGAAACCCGCATTACGTTGGTACCAGTCCAGGTCAACCGCTCGCCACGGAGCATCTCCGAGAGCGGCCCCTGGGCCCTGTTCAGGATGTTGGGCCAGGCAGACATCACAGGAGTCAGCAGTAATGCCGTGGATGTCAGGTTTCGGGTGGACGATGGCGAAATGAAGTACCGCCTGCATGCCGCCAGCACGACCAACCCCTTCACGCAACAGCTGCTGGCGGGGTACCGGATACCGCGAAGTCTTTATTGATCCGTTGTTGGGCAAATTGGTTGGTGGGGGCTTTGCCGACCCCCATGAACCAAATGTGAATAAATCTTAGTCCGGTTTTAACCCCCTGCTGCGTCAAATCCCGATACGGTGGTGCCAAGCAATCGCGAGACATCCGAGGCGATTGCCTGGAAAGGCGAAAGGAAACCAACCTCAAAGGGAGACGCGCTATGAGCTTTAAAGCACGTTTTGCGTATGCCACGGTTTTGACTGCAGCGGTTGCGACAGCGCCAGCTGTGTGGGCACAGGACAGCGTCAGCCGTGATCCGGCTGGCCCCTATATCAGCGGTAGTTACGGTGGTTACAAGTCCCACGGCGGTGAGTTCGAGGATGAGAACGATCTGCTGGGTGTTGCGCTGGGCTACCAGTTCACACCATTCTTTGCCCTGGAAGCGGAGTACATCGATTTCGGCAACTTCGGCGAGGACGACGTGGATGCCAAGCTCAAGGGCGCCGGGCTCAGTGCCGTCGGGCGGCTGCCGCTGACTGACAGCTTCGGGGTCTACGGCAAGGCGGGTGCGTTCGTCTCCGCACTGGATGTGGATGCGTTCGATGAAAGCGAGACCTACGACGAGGTCAGTCCCTTTGTCGGCGCCGGTGTGGACTTCCGGGTGACGCCGCAGTTGACGGCGTTTGCAGAGTACAACCGCTACAACGTGGATGTGGACGAGGATGACTTCAACGGGCAGGTCACCAACGACGGACCGGAGTTTGATACCGGCCGGGTCGGCCTGAAGTACCAGTTCTAATGGTGAAAGGGTCTCGGCCAGGGATGGCTGAGTCCCCCTTTTTTCGTTCTGCAAATCAAAAGCGTCGGAGAATTATACAGCTCGATGCCGCCAGCATCCCCGATGAGTTTACTTCGGGAAATCTTTCAGGCGCTTAGAAAGCTGGCACTGAATATGCTGAACTTTTACGGTCCCCCGATCCTATCCCCGGGAGGTGGTCGTTATGGTTCGGCGCATCTTTACTTTCCCCCGCCACGCCCGTTCATTGACGTGTGCTACTGGATGGTTCTTCATCCTGTTTTTGGTGCTGGCCCTTATACCACTGCGTGTATCTGCCGCCGAGTTACTGGTGTCGCTGTCATCGGATCGAAGCTCGCCCCAGAGCCTTGAGACGGCGCCGTTACAGGACCAGGTGTATATCTTCGTGGGCGATGCCAATGCGGCGGATCAGGTACGTTTCTATCTGGACGGGACCCTCGTCAAGACTGAAAACCGCATACCCTGGGATTTTGCCGGCACCACCCCCGATGATCTGGCCTACCCTTACGACACCCGCAACCTGGTGGATGGCAACTACCGGGTCAGTGCCGAGTTGTACCAGGGTGGTTCGGTGGTACAGACCCTTCAAGGGCTGATGCAGATTGCCAACCAGCCGCCACCGGAGCCGGGCGGTGAGGCAGGGCAGCTGCACACCGGTTGGCAAGGCGATCCTTCCGGATCGCTGGCAGTGATGTGGTTCTCGCCGCTTGCGGGAACCCCGGCGACGGTGAGCTACCGTCGGGCTGGTGAGAGTGCCTGGGAGCAGGCCAGTGGTACCGTCAGTCACTCCACAGCTGATGGTCAGTATCTGTTGGTCAACCTTGAGGGCCTGCTTGCTGATACGCGTTATGAGTTTCGTGCGGCGCTTGCCCCGAATGTTTGGAGTCGGGTATACGAGAGTTATACCGCACCTGCACCGGGGCCCGCGGACTTTGATGCAGTTTTTGTTGCCGATACCGGCCTGGTCGGTCGTCTTGACGGGCTGGCCACCGGAACAGAGCAGGTGATTCTCGAGATTGCCCGGCGCAATCCGCGGTTGGTGCTTTTGGGCGGTGACTACGCCTATTTCAATACCGATAAGCGCTATGTCACCCTCGAGCGCTCTATTGCCGCCTGGTTTGACCAGATGTCGGCAATCGCCAGTCAAAGCCCGATGATGCCGACCTACGGTAACCATGAAGTGCTATTGGGGGAGGGGTTTGGTACTTGGGTCAATTATTTTGTGACACCCGAGGGTTGGAATGGTCGTCGGATGTACAGTTTTGATGCTGGTGAGGTCCATTTTGTATCGATCTTCGGACTGAATGAGTACGAGCAACTTCCACAGGATGCGCTGGACTGGCTGAGCGCCGATCTGGCAGCTGCCAAAGGCCGTGGCCAGCGCTGGCTGGTACCTTATCTGCACGCGGCCCCATTCTCAGAAGGCACCAATCATTCCTCTGCCCTGCCACTTCGAGGCCAGCTCGGGCCGATCTTTGAAGCTGCAGGTGTCCAGGTGGTGCTCACTGCCCACGATCAGTCCTATGAGCGAACCTATCCGCTGGTCAATGTGCCTGCCACGAACACGCCAACGTCAGACAATCGCCATTGTTATGGCCCAGAGGATGGTGTGAGCTGGCTGAAGGTTGCCCCCGGTGGCAAGCTCAGCAATATCTCTCTCGACTTCTCGCCCTGGCGTACGTCCGAGCCGCCTGCCTGGACGGTATTCCGGAACAATACGTTGCACCATTTCGCTCATCTTTCAGTAACGGCCACGGGCACGCTTGATGTGGATGTGTTCGGAGTTGAAGGCGATGGTTCGGTGCCGCTACAGATAGATCGGGTCCGGTATGACGTGAATGGCTGTGCGCCGGAGGTGCTGGCGCAGCCTCGGCAGATTGCACTAATGGCCGAGCCGGGTGACGTAGTTTCTGAAAGCCTGAACGTGACCGGTGGCGATGGCGCTGCACTGGACTTCGAAATTACCCAGATTCCAGACTGGTTGTCGCTGTCACAGGCCTCAGGAGTGACGCCGGCAAGTGTGGAGATAGTGGCGGATGCCTCCAGTTTGGCGGTAGGTGAGTACCGTGGCATCCTGCAGATCACTGCCGGGGAGGACAGCGCCACCTGGGTGCCGGTGGTGTTGCGCGTTGGCGCTTCCAGTTACGGAATCTGGGTGTCGAACAGCCCCGAGCGGGCGGGAGCCGTTCCCCTGGAAGGCACCATCTTGCAGGGTGAACAATACATTTTCACCAGTCCGGATACCGACGTTAGCCAGGTGCGTTTTTACATGGACGATCCGACCGGTACCGGCGTTGTCACCAAGACCGAGAATGTGCCCCCGTTCGATCTCGCCGGCACCGCCGCCGATGATACCGCTTACCCCTATGACACCGGGGCGTTGGCGGACGGTGGCCACGTACTTGGCGCTCGCCTCACGATTTCCGGGGGGCTTGAGGTTCTGGTGTCGGCCGGATTCATGGTGGCCAATGACGTCCCGAATCTGGATGCCACCCCGGACAGCGTTTTGTTCGGGCTAACGCCGCCCCAGTCACTGGCCGAGCAGGATGTCCTGATACAGATGACCGATGGCAGCAACCCGAGCTACAGCGCGCGCAGCACGGCGGCCTGGCTGGGCGTCGAGTCCCCTACCGGAGTGCTACCTGAAACGCTAGTCCTGACCGCCGATGCCTCGGCGCTCTCCTCCGGCCAGTACCAGGCGGCTGTCGTGATTGAAGCGGAGACGGGGGAGCAGCTGACGGTCCCGGTCAGTCTGGTCTATGACCAACCCTCTTTATACACACTTGCGGTATCCCTGGCGGCGGACCGAAGTAATCCTGTGCCCCTTGACGGCTCAAGCTTGAGCGGCGAGGCGTACATCTTTGTGCCTGACATTGAAGGCATGAAGAGAGTGGCGTTCTATCTGGACGATCCGGACCGGCTGGGTAGTCCGATCAAGGTGGAAAACCGTGCCCCCTGGGATTTCGCGGGCACGGTTACTAAGCCTCCGCGCGATGCGTACGGATTCAGTTTTGAGGGATTGGCAGGCCAGCATGTCATTACCGCAGTGATCACGGACGCTGATGGTGACGAAGTGGTGCACGGAGTATTTGACGTCAGTCCCTGACGGGACTGACGTCCGACGGCTGTTACTGTACGGTCTCCAGCTCACCAAACCGGTCATCACGTAACCAGTGTGAGCTGGTTTACAATAACGGACCGGAATCTGATATCGGCAGCGCTTTTGTTACTCCCCGATGGAGTACATGCAGTCCGGACAATACAGGGTACCAAGCCTCAGGTGATAGCGGACCGTGACACCGGCATCAATCTCGTTGCCACAGCTGTCGCAAAGGGAGCCGACGTCAAGGGTGACCTCATCGAAGCCCGAAACCGGGATTTCGATATCACCGATTTTCCGGTTCCAGGCTTTATCCTTGACGATGTCTCCGCGGAAGCTGTTCTCCAACGCCCGCCAACGGGCAATCAGATGTTCAGGCAGACCCTGACGGCGTAAGCAATCCACCATAATGGATTCGCGGTAGTCAAACAGCTCGTTGGAGATCACCATCCAGTGATGGGCATTGCGAGGGCGGTCACCGAAGTAGACTTTCTCGCCTGTGAACTTCTGTCGCAGGAACAGGTACTGTTTCTCGATTGCGCGTCTCATGGTTACGCCATGAAAAAACGGTGCCAGGCGGGGATCGTCGTACACCCTTCCATAGAAATCTTCCAGTACCGCGGTGAGCACTGATCCTTCCCCGAGAGCCTGCCACATCTCCGGATCCGGGCTGACGACGTCACTTTCGCTCTTCTCCGGCGAAGTGGCGCTCCTGGTTCCGGTGCGCTTCGGTCGAGCAGCAATCACCATGTCGTCTACAGGGCGGCAAAGACATGGTAGGAAGCAACCCTCATCTTTTTTCTGGCTATCGAGTCCTTTCTGGGATTCTTCCGAGAGACGTCCTTTTTGGGCAACATGAATACAGGCATGACAAGAGCCCTTTCGACACGAGAAGGGAAACTTGACTCCATGCCTCAGCATGGCCTCCAGGATGGTTTCGTCACCCCTGCATTGGTAGTTCTGGCCTTGATATTCGATGGTATACATACAGCAGTGTCTCTTCCGGCAAATTCATGGAAGCCAGTGCTGCTGACAGCACTGGCTTTGTACCTGGCAGTTAACCAGATACCGATTTGCTAGAGAGCAGCCTCGACTTTCGGCAATGCTGCACGGGCCTTGGTCAGTACCATGCCGAGGTTTGCTGTGCGGCGGCAAACAAAGGTTACCACGTGTTCCTGATTTGCCTTGCTGCGCATGAAGATGTGGATCAGGTTTTCGCTGTTAACGATGATTTCCTGGAAGTAGTGGAAGTCATCCATTGGAAGCCCGCGGGCTTTTTTGAACATATTCTCGATGGTCACCACGTTGGGACCCTGGAACAGGTCTGCTGTGGCTGCCGCGAGCATTTCGAGAACTTCCTGGGGGTGGGAATCGACGGTTTTAATACCCAGCAGCATGCCGCTGGTCAGATCCACATAACCCCCCGCAAGGCACTCCGGGATCTCGGTAATGGACTTCTGAATGGCGTCTTCAAGGCTCATCGATGAATTCTCCTGTCTTGTATAGTGTTGTTATCGTTTATTTGGTGGCTGTATCTCAAGACACCTGTACGGCCTGTTTTCGCCCGGCAAGAAACCGGGCGAATTGCTCCAGGAACTCTGCCTGGGCTTCTGACTGGACCCAGCGCGGTTCAATGCGCCGGGCTGCTTCCAATGCTTCCAGTGCCTCGGCGCCCTCCCAGATTAGGTAGGCGGCCAAGATGGTTCCGGTCCTTCCCAGGCCTGCGCGACAGTGCACAGCCACAACGCCCCCGGCATTGTTGATTTGGTGGATCTTTTCGCAGAGATCCAGCGCCTGTGCCTCAGTGGGAGGTGCCATATCGGGAAAGGGGGACCAGATGTTTTCAATGCCGAAGGCTTTCAACGCCTCGACTTCAGGTGGCGTTTCGGTCAGCGTGATCAGGTTTGTTACACCGACCCGGCGCAATGCCTTGAGGTCATACTCAAGATCCTGAACGATGCCCGGTCGGGGGGTGCCGGCCAATAACCCTTTGTGGAGCCAGACGAACCCCCTTGGTCCGAAACTGTCGCTCACATACTGTTTCGCCTTTGCCGGGATAACAGCCGGTCGGGGGGCCTCAGGATCAAGACTTTCCGGATCCGTATCGGGATCCGGCAAGGAACAGGATCCGGATCGAATGAACGCCCGCCCTGCATCGGTGCCCGGCTTTATCAGAAACTCTTCGGTGGGCGTTACTTCCTGAATGTTGCCACCTGCCAGTAAGAGGATGTTGCCCGCGAGTTGTCGCGCGTGGCCCAGGTTATGCAAGGCAACAATGATCGAGCGTTTTCGCCCTTCATCAGCGATGCACCCCAATAGCCGCTTCGCCTCCGGCTCGCTGAGCCCGGTGGTTGGTTCGTCCAGCATTAACAGTCTGGAGCCGGTAGCCGCCATGCGCATGATGGCCAGGTGCCTTTGCAGGGCAAGGTCCAGGTGGACTACCGGCTCATCGATTCGCTCAATGAGTTCCTCCAGGCCGGCGGAGTCCAGAAGACGTATTGCCAGTTGCCGTTGCTGCAGGGGGGAGAGTCCCTGGCGCTCAGGGAGGTCATGGATGATGTTCTCCAGAACGCTGGACATCATCATGCGGGTATTCTGGGCCACAAGCGCCGGGCGCTCTCTGGTGGAAATGGGATTGCCCAGATAGGTTGCCTCGCCCCAGGTCCTGAGGTTGGGGCTGGCATCGTTATAACCACTCAAGGTTCGGAGCAGCGTTGATTTTCCGGTTCCGGCCGGCCCGAGGAGGATGGCCACCTGCCGGTCGGGGATGTCCAGGTCGAGGCTGGCGAGGATGGTCTTTTCTCCGAAGCCGACGCCGAACCCTCGCAGGGATAATACCGGAGGGGTGGAGTCCGCCGAGTCGCCCGGGGTCATCGTTGCGCCCCCGGGTCCAGCATGGCGAGTAGCGCCTGAAGCATGATGGAGACGTCTACTTGCTCGCGGGCATCCACCTCAAAGACAGGAGCCTGAATACCCAGCTCGGAGAGCCGGGTATGGTAGGAATAGAGTCCCGGGCGGGGCTTCGTGTCCATGCGGGTAACACCGACGACGAGAGCATTTTTTTTGATGAACTTCTCGAAAGCACGGACATAGAATTCCAGGTCGGCCAGCGGATCCTCGCGATCATTATCAACCAGGATCACGATGCCCAGGCCGCCAATGGTGAGGATATCCCACATGAAACTGAAGCGTTCCTGCCCAGGCGTGCCGTAGAGGTGAACCTTCAGGCCGTCTCCGAGCTTCATGACGCCATAGTCCATGGCAACCGTCGTCGTCGCTTTTTGTTTGGCCACCTCGTCACTGGCATTGCTTTCAGTACTGACAACGGGAATGTCGCTGATTGAGCCGATGGCAGTGGTTTTGCCAGCCCCGACCGGGCCGGTAAAGATAATTTTATGTTCCACTCCGTTCTCCTAGAACCTGCCAATCTTGTTTAACAGCGACGAAAGCAACGATTGGCTGCGATGAGGCTCCAGGCGGGGCTCTTCAGCCTTTCTGTTTATGGCGTGACTGAGACCTGCAGCCTTGGCTGCACTGTAGATCTGATAGATTTCGCTGGCGGGCACTTTCAATAACCGGGAGGCAAAGAACACCGAGGTGGGATGTTTTGAAAGCAATGCCAGGATTCGGAAACTGTTGGGGGTATGGGGCAGACGCGTCAGGTTGGGCCAGCAATCCAGTTGAATCACGTCGGCCTGGTTGCAGCCTTCCATCAGCCGGCCATCAGAAACGTAGAACGCAGCCTGCCACATCAGCTCGTCAATATTCCGCCCAACTCTCGATTCCGGCGGGATCTGATGGTCTCCGGTGCCAAGGATCCTTACGCGACAGTTATCCGGGCTCTGGCAGAGCAATGCGCGCAGGTCCGGGCTATCCGTGAAATACTCGCCGCGGCTACTCAGTATTGTCAGGCTGCCAGTGTTCCCGGTGCTTATGTGAATGTCCTGATTGTTGGCGACCGCCCGCTGCAGAGTCTTGAGCAGATAGTCGTCTGGACTGAAATAGGCGGCTGCTACAGAGGCATCCGGGGATTTGTTAGTGAGAGTCTGTGAATCCATACGCCATGAATGTCCGGGTAAAGTTTTCTTGACGGCCCCAGGCCAGCAACGTCGTTGTTGGCTGGTTGAGTAACTGGGCAATTACTCGCGGATGCGGATCTTTGGAAAAACGTGCTGCAGAAGCATCACAATACTCTAGGTAGCCCTGAACAGGCGCACAAGATACGACATGTCGTGTTTAGCAACAGTTAAGCCGTATTTTGTTGCCAAATGTAAAACTTTGTTTTGAGCTGGTGTTTTCTGATTTTGTTCTTAAAATTTCAGTGGCAGTTTTAATAACCTTTTTTTAAATATGGGTATTTGCCTAGGTTGGGAATCTTACCTTATTCCCGCCCGTTATCAACCGAGGCTTCGCTGACAACATGAAACTGTATAACCACCTGTGCCAGGATCAGGAATCATTGTTGAAGTTTGTCAGCGATCTCGGCCTCGCGGATCAGGCCGGCCTGGTGCAGGTATTTGCCGGTGACCAGGACGAAACCAATGTCCGGACGCTCCTGGGCATACTCAATGATTTGCTCCCGGATTTTCGAATAACAGGGGCGTCAACCTGTGGAGAGATTTTTGGCGGTAGCCAGTCGGAAGGTCGTATTTTGCTGTCGTTCTCCTGTTTTGAGGCGACGACCGTCGAGACCGGCTATACGTCGGATTTGTCCTATGCCAGTGGATGGGCCTGGGGGCGTCGATATCGAGACAGTGATGCCCGCCTTGCACTCGTTTTTGGTAACGGTCTGCGGGACAATCCGGAGAGTTTCATCCAAGGCTTCAATGCTGCGGCGCCCGGGTTGTGTATAGCCGGGGGGAACGCCGGAGATAACAACCGTTTTGAGCGAACTTTTGTTATTGAAGGTGATCGTCTGTATGACGAAGGCGTGGCGCTGGCGGTTCTCCGAAGCGAGGTACTGGAAGTCCATAGCGACTGTGTTCTCGAATGGACGCCTATCGGCGTACCCCTTGAAGTCACTCGTGCCAAGGGTAACGTTCTATACGAACTGAATCACCAGCCTGCGGTGGAAGTGTATCAATATTACCTTGGCGAAGATGTTGCACAGGACATTCCGCGGTCCCTTATGGAGTTTCCTCTGCTGCGAACCCAGGGGGATTTCCTGGTGGCGCGCTCGCCGGTGGGCATTACTGACGACGGGGGATTGATATTCGCCGGTAAGCTGGAGTGTGGTGACTGTGTTCGGTTCGGGGTAGCCGATGTTGAAACAATTACCGATGGCGTTCGCAATACCGTCAACCGGCTTGCCGGGCAACTTCCGATCGAGGGAGTGTATACCTACTCGTGCACCGCGCGAAGATCCTTTCTCTCGTCAATCATCTCGGCAGAGATTGCTGCTATTGGCTCATTGGGTCCCAACGCCGGGTTCTTTACTTACGGCGAATATTTCACTTCCGGGGCCGATTGCAGTCTGCTGAATATCACTACCACGCTGGTCACCCTTTCTGAAAAGGGTGATGTCTCGAAGCTTCCTGCGAAAGACTTGTCAGTATCGATCCCGCGGGTCTCAACACTCCGTTCCCTTACGCATCTGGCAAATGCGACAGCCAGGGATCTGACCAACTCGGTCCAGTTTCTGGAACAGTACAAGCATGCCCTTGATCAGACGGCTATCGTGACCAGGACTGATCCGGAGGGCAGGATTACCTATGTCAATGATCTGTTTGAACTGATCAGCGGGTATTCCAGAGACGAAGTGATCGGCAAGACCCATCAGATCCTGCGTCACCCGGACATGCCGGCGAGTGTGTTCCGGGATATGTGGGACACCATTTTGAACCGGCAGGTCTGGCAGGGCACCATCAAGAACCGCAAAAAAAATGGCGACTTCTATTACGTCGACACCACGATTGTTCCGATCGTGGACCATGCGGGTGACATTGAGGAGTTCATCAGCATCCGCAACGACATTACCGAGATCATCCTGAACCAGAGCAAGCTGGCGCAGCAGCGAACCGACAAGCTGACCGGGCTACCGAGCCGGGCAAGGCTCATAGAGGACCTCGAGCGCCTGCAACCTTTGCAGCTAGCACTGATGGATGTCAGAAGTTTCAAATCATTCAATGACTACTACGGTATTGCCATGGGAGACCGCATCCTGGTGGAGCTGGCTGCAGAACTGGAGCAGCGCTGTGCCATCGAAGGTATTACGGTCTATCGTCTTCATGGTGCCCACTTTGCCTTGTTGCCGGATAGTTCCATAACCTACAACGACTTCAGTAGCTATATTTCGGAGTTGGCAGCCCAGCTGCAGAGCAAACCCCTTGTTGTCAATAGCGAATACTTTGACATGGATTTCTTCTTCGGTATCGGGCGTGGAGAGGGGCGCCTGTTAACGTTTGCTGAGTCAGCACTGCAAAAAGCCAAGCAGGAAAATATCGCCCACAAGGTGGTGGATCTGAGCGAGGAAGATTTCGATCACACTGAGAACATTTACTGGCTGAATGAGATCAAAGAAGCTCTCCAGGAGAATCGACTCACCAGTTTCTATCAACCGATTGTGTCGGGAAGCGGCGGAGTGGTGGAGGAGCGATACGAATCCCTGTTACGGATGATCGGTCGCAATGGCGAGGTCATTCCGCCCCTTCAATTTCTCGACCTGGCGAAGCAGTCCCGCTATTACCCGGAGATAACCAGGAAGGTGATCTCTGAGGCAATTTCCCTTGCGTCTTCCCGGAATCTTTCCATCAGCGTCAATCTCTCAGCCAAGGATATGGAAAATCCGGACATCTCGGCTTTTATTCTGGAGCAGCTTTCGCTTCACGGTGGCCATAACCTGATATTTGAGATCACGGAAACCGAATCCATTCAGGACTATGCCAAGGTCAAGCAGTTTGTCGAAGGGGTTCGGGCCCGGAATTCGAAGATAGCAATCGATGATTTTGGCAGCGGCTATTCCAACTATTCCTATCTGATCGAAATTCAGCCGGACTTTATCAAGATCGATGGCTCAATAATTTCGCGGATACTGGAAGACGAGAAGAGTCGTTTGATTACAGAGAGCATCGTTGAATTTGCTCACAAGATCGATGCGAAGGTCGTTGCGGAGTTTGTGAACAGTGAAGATATTGCGACGTTACTGCAGCAGATGAACGTGGATTATTTTCAGGGTTTCCATTTCGGAAAACCGGAGCTGCTTCCGGAATTGTCCGAATAGCCTCGATGGAAAGCGAGGGGGCTTTTGCCCCCTGGCAAGGCAGTTTCACTCCCTGGAGTTTTTGCCGGCCAATTTCACGTCAGCCAGAGAGCTTAACCGTTGATCACCTGGTCGATCTTGGCGGCACACTTACGCGCTTCAAGGAATACCCGACCGAGGTTGACGGTCGGTTTGGCGGCCAGGGCCAGTACCTTGTCGTCGCCGGCCCGGATCAGAAGCATCAACCCCTGTGTTCCCTCCACCAATAACTGCTTCATCTGACCGCGACCGATCTCGTCGGCCGCCTGCTCAGCCAGAGCCAGCAACGAAGCGCACATGGCGGAAAAACGATCTTCATCAGTGGTGGTGCCCAGTACAGCACCAATGATGTAGCCATCTGTCGTCATGGTCGCGGACGCTTCAATTTCCGAGGAGGAGGCATTGAGTTCCCGGAGAATGGAGCGGGCGGCACTGGCCTTCGGATGTGGCTGACCAAAATCACCCATTGTGTTCACCTTCTAGTTTGCAAACCCTGACAGTGAACCCGAGTTCATGCTTTGGGTCAATTGTCGCTACGTAACGGCTACAGCGCTGCTTCCACTTTAGGCAGGGCGGCGCGAGCTTTGGTTAAAACCATGCCCAGGTTGGCGGATTTGCGACACACAAATGTAACCACATGGTCCTGGTTCTCTTTGGTGCGCATGAAAATATGGATCAGGTTCTCACTATTGACGATGATTTCCTGGAAGTAGTGGAAATCATCCAGTGGCAGGCCTCGGGACTTCTTGAACATGTTCTCAATTGTTACCACGTTTGGGCCCTGGAAAAGATCGGCCGTTGCAGCGGCCAACATTTCAAGAACTTCCTGAGGATGGGAGTCAACAGTCTTGATGCCAAGAAGCATCCCGCTGCTGAGATCCACATAACCCCCCGCCAGGCATTCCGGAATGGTGGAAATGGCCTGCTGAATAGTATTATCGAGGTTTGACATTAATAACTCCGCTTAGTTGGGTTTAATTGATTTGGATCAGTTTTTTAGTCTGCTTGTGTGGTTTCGCCCGGTTAAGAACAGGGCATATCGTTCCAGAAACTTTGCCTGGACTTCAGATTGCACCCAGCCCGGCTCCATTTGGCGGACTGTCTCCAGTGCATCCAACGCCTCGCTGCCTTCCCATATCAGAAAGGCAGCGAGGATGGTTCCAGTGCGCCCCAAACCGGCGCAGCACTGAATGGCAACAATCCCTTCATTGCCGGTGATCTCCTGGATCTGCTTGCACAAACCGACTGCCTGAGTGATGGCGGGAGCGGCCTCGTCCCTGAAAGGGCACCAGATGCTTTCGATTCCGAATCCGGTCATTCTGGCTGTGTCAGGCGGTGTTTCGGTGAGGCTGATCAGTGTAGTGACTCCGACGTTCCGGAGCGCCTTCAAATCATCGTCGAGGTCGCCATAGAGTCCCAGACCTGGCATCCCGGCCAGCCGACCTTTTTCGAGCCAGAGGAACCCCCGTGGCCCGAAGTTGGTGTTCGCGAAATTTCGGGCGGCAGCGGGCGTTTTTGCCGGGGGCGGGGTTGATGCGTCCAGTGCATCAGGGTCCGTGTCTGGCGCAGGAACCGAACACGACCCGGTACGAACGAATGCTCTTCCCGCCTCAGTCACCGGTGTCGAGAAGAAAGTGTCTGTCGGTGCTTTTTCCTGGACAATGCCACCGGCTATCAACACTGCGTCTCCGCCGATTTGTCGAGCATGAATCTGGTTATGCACCGCCAGAAAAACGGAGCGGCTGGCACTTTTGGAAGCAATAAATTCGAGTATTCGATCAGCGTCTGCCTCGCTGATGTTCGCCGAGGGTTCATCGATTAGAAGCAGAGGGGCGCCGGTTGCTGCCAGCCGCATGATGCCAAGGTGACGTTGCTGGGCCAGCTCAAGCTGTATGACTGGCTCATCAATCCGGTCGACGAGTTCCTGGAGGCCAGCGGATTCCAGCATGGTTACGGCGAGTTCCCTCTGCTGCCTTGGAGACAGGTGTCCTCTGCCGGGCAGATCATGAACGATGTTTTCCAGGATGCTGGCCATCATCAGCCGGGCATTTTGTGCAGCAAGGACAGGACGCTTGACAGTGGAGTCGAGCGGCTTGCCACGATAGCTGGCACGCCCCCAGGTTCTCAGGTTAGGGTTGGCGTCATTAAACCCCGCGAGTGTTCTCAACAGAGTTGATTTGCCCGTACCGCTAGGCCCAAGCAACAGCGTAACGCCGCATTCCGGCAATTCCAGATTGATGTCGGCGAGGACTGTTTTTTCACCGAAAGCGACCCCGAAACCCGATAGCGAGAGCAAGGGCACTGATCGATCGTGACTGGGAGCATCCAGCACCTCGTTAATGGCTCTGTCGGGCATGATCTACTCTTCGCAATTTCTGGTTTACGCTGTATCCGGATCGGAAAGTCAGGTCTTGATAACGGTCAAACCCTGACCGGAATTTGGCAGGCTTTTATGCGTAAAATCGGACCGGTCTGTACGCCAGTCGGAGGACACCAAGTTATTCGCCATCTATTTAAGGAGAGGGGAATTGTCTGACTTTTCTTTCGCTGAGTTGATTAAGGTCAAGGCGCAGTTTAGTGATCCTTAAGTTTATGCACAAGAAGAATAAGTCGCTTTTATCGACACTTAATGCTTAAGTCGAAAGCTTGGGCAGGGTTGGAACGGGGTTGCGACAATGACGATATACTGAGGTGCAGACTGTTTTCAGGGAAGAAAGAAGGGCGCCGGGGATGTGGCGCCCGGTTGAGTTACTGAACTGTTTCCTGCTCGCTGAACATATCTGCAAACAGGGCCGTAGACAGATACCGCTCCGCCGAATCCGGCAGTACCACCACGATGTTCTTGCCCTGGTACTCCGGCTGCTTGCTGATGCGAACGGCGGCGGCGACTGCGGCGCCACAGGAAATCCCGCACAGGATTCCTTCCTCCTGCATCAACCGGTGCGCCATGTCCATGGCTTCCTCGTTGGTCACCGCTTCCACCTGGTCCACCAGGTCCAGATCCAGGTTCTTGGGTACGAAGCCGGCGCCGATGCCCTGGATCTTATGGGGGGCGGGTTTGGGCTCTTCGCCGTTCAGGGTCTGGCTGATGATCGGTGAATCCGTGGGCTCCACGGCAATCACGGAAATATCCTTGCCGCGGGTGCCCTTGATGTAGCGGGCCACGCCGGTGAGGGTGCCGCCGGTACCAACGCCGGCTACAAAAACATCCACTTCACCGTCGGTGTCGTTCCAGATTTCCGGCCCCGTGGTGTCCTCGTGGATGCGCGGGTTGGCCGGGTTCTGGAACTGCTGGGGCAGGAAGTGGTTGTCCGGGTCGGAAGAGAAGATTTCCTCGGCCCTGGCGATGGCGCCGGGCATGCCCTTGGCCGGCTCGGTCAATACCAGTTCGGCGCCCAGGGCCTTGAGTACCTTGCGGCGTTCCAGGCTCATGGAGGCCGGCATGGTCAGGATCAGTTTGTAGCCACGGGCGGCGGCGACAAAGGCCAGGGCGATGCCGGTGTTGCCGCTGGTGGGCTCGACAATGGTCATGCCGGGTTTCAGGGTGCCGCGCTTCTCGGCATCCCAGATCATGGCGGCGCCGATCCGGCATTTCACCGAGTAGGCCGGGTTACGGCCCTCGATCTTGGCCCAGATGGTGGCGCCATCGTTGACGCGGTTGAGTTTGACGAGCGGCGTGTTGCCGATGGACAGGGAGTTGTCCTGATAGATTCGTGCCATGGCGTTATCCTCCTTTTTGAGGTCATCATAGCACCGGTCAGCCGGCCGTGGGGCCAGTGCCGCCCGTCCTCTATTCAGCCCAGTTCGCTGTTCAGCCAGGCCGAGAGCTGGGCGGCGGGCATGGCGCCGCTCTTGCGGGCAATCTCGCGACCGCCCCGGAACAGGATCAGGGTGGGAATGCTGCGGATGCCACACTGACCGGATGCCTGTGGCGCCTGTTCGGTGTTGAGCTTGGCAAAGGCGACTTGTCCGGCCCAGTTGCGGGCCGCCTGTTCGAACTCCGGCGCCATGGCCTTGCACGGGCCGCACCAGCTGGCCCAGAAGTCGACCAGCACGGGCAGGTCGGACTGGCCGGTAAAGCCGGCCATGGAGCCATCGTCCAGGTTGGCGACGTCGCCGGCCAGCAAGGGTTTCTTGCAGGCACCACAGTTGGGCTTGTCGCCCAGTCGGGCGGCTGGCACGCGGTTGGTCCTCAGGCAATGGGGACACTTGATCTGGAGCGGATCAGACATCGGGAACTCCTCACAGAATGGGTCTGGTTATCAGACAGATAGTAGCCCCGATCCCCGAATTCAAGCCCGGCTCAGGGATTGACCTCGCGTCCGGTGTAGTCGGAAAAGTCCGGCTTTTGCGGGTGGTGTTGGTCGTCGGTCATGTAGGCGGACGTGAGCACAAACTCGGCGGTGGCGCGGTTACAGGCCACCGGGATGTTCCAGAGCGCGGCAATGCGCAGCAGGGCCTTGATGTCCGGGTCGTGGGGCTGGGGTTCCAGCGGATCCCAGAAAAACACCAGCAGGTCGATTTCACCCTCGGCAATCTTGGCGCCAATCTGCTGGTCGCCACCCAGCGGGCCGCTGAGCAGGGAGTTCAGATCATCGCGTCCCAGGCTTTCACGAAGCAGCCGGCCGGTGGTGCCGGTGGCATAGAGACGCAGGGGCGCCAGGCGGGTCCGGTTCTCCTTTGCCCACTCCACCAGTTCCTTTTTCTTGTTGTCGTGCGCCACAAGGGCGACGGATTTGACGGCCATTTGCGGTAAAGTCTCCTGTTATGGATCAAGGTTGGCGGTCAGTGTTCCACAGCCTGACGCCGGACGAAATAGGAAAGAAGGTTTATGAGTACCACGCAGTTTGACTGGCAACACGCCCCGGCGGCGGTCTGGCGCCGCCATCGCTCCGGCCTGCGGGCGATCCGGCGTCTGGACCCGATCGCCTGGGATGATCTCAAAGGCATTGATCGACAGAAGCAGGCCCTGGCCCGCAATACCGAACGCTTCCTCGCCGGAGAGCCCTCCAACAACGCGTTGCTCTGGGGCTCCCGGGGCACCGGCAAGTCCTCCCTGATCAAGGCCCTGCTGAACCGCTATCGGGACCGGGCGCTGCGCATGATCGAGGTGGACAAGGACGATCTGGTGAACCTGCCGGAGATCGTGGACGATATCTGTGATCTGCCGTTCCGGTTCGTCATCTTCTGCGATGACCTGTCTTTTGACGTCGGCGAATCCGGCTACAAGGCACTGAAGAGTGTGCTGGAAGGCTCCCTGGAGCTGCCGCCGGAAAACGTCCGGGTGTACGCCACCTCCAATCGCCGGCACCTGATGCCGGAGTTCATGAGCGACAACCTGAAGAGCGAGGTTCGGGACGGCGAACTGCATCCGGCGGAGGCGATCGAGGAGCAGGTGTCGCTGGCGGATCGGTTCGGCTTGCAGCTGTCGTTCTACCCGTTCGCGAAGGATGTCTATCTGGAGGCCATTGATGCCCTGTTCCCCGAAGTTCAGGACCGGGAAGCCCTGCATCTGGAAGCCATCCGCTTCGCCACCGGCAAAGGCGTGCGCAACGGGCGTACCGCCCAGCAGTTTTTCCGGCAGGTGGCCGGAGACAGCCGGTTCCGCTGAGCCGGCTACTGCCGCCTGGCCATCTTGATGAAGTGGTGATGGACGATGCGGATGCCCAGGAACACCATGACCATGACCACCGGGATGGCAATGCCCAGCACCAGGGTCTTGTTGAACTCGACGCCACTGTCGTAAAGCGCGTCCAGTCCCAGTTTCAGCAGGCCGATCAGGTAGTAGGAGATGGCCACGACCGAGAAGCCTTCCACCGTGTGCTGCATCATCAGCTGGATGCGTGAACGGCGGTCCATGGAGCTGAGCAGCTGCTGGTTCTGACTCTGGATGGCCAGCTCCACCCGGGTGCGCATCATGTCCGAGGCCCGGTCGACGCGCCGGGACAGGTCCTCCAGCCGCTCACTGACCGCCTCGCAGGTTTTTACCGCCGGGGTCAGCCGCCGGGTCATGAATTCGGTCATGGTCAGATGGCCGGAGAGTTCGTCTTCCCGCAGTGCCTCCAGCCGGGTCAGGACCAGGCGGTGATAGGCGCGAGTGGCAGAAAACCGGAACGTGGAGTGGGCGCGAAATGCCTCGATCCGGGCGGCGATGTGGCTCAGTTCTCCCAGTAGCTGCTGTTCGTCCACGTCCTGGTTGTCGGCCAGGGCCTGGGTAATGATGGCCAGCTTCTGGTCCATATCATTCAGTGACGGCGTGATTTCCCGGGCCACGGGCAGAGCCAGCAGGGACATCAATCGGTAGGTCTCGATCTCCATCAGCCGTTGGGTCAGTCGGCCCAGCTGGCTGTTGGACATGTGGTGGTTCTGCACCATGAACCGGCCAAAACCGTCGCTGTGCAGCTTGAACGTGCCCCAGATCCGGGCCGCACCTTCCTGGGGGCTGCTGCCAACCAGACGCAGGCCCTCAAAGTGCTGGCGAACAAAGGCCAGGTCACTGGCGGCATCCTCGGATGACGGCAGGATCTCCACGTGGAAGGCCGCGATGACTGTGCCCACGAGCTGTTCCAGCCAGCCCTCCGGCAACGGGGTGATGCCGGTTTCGGTGAAGGGATCGGCGCCACTGTCAGCCAGGTTGGTAAAGGTATAGGAGGCGAACTCCATGTGCATTTCCCGCCGGACTCTCAGGGTGCCGAAGGTCTGCTCGAAACAGCCAACTTCCTCTTCGGGAACCGGGTAGCCGAGCAGGCGGTGCAGCTCCTGCAGGTGCCGGAACTGCTCCCGGCGCTGCTCAGGTGTGGTCAGGATCGCCATCTGGGTCACCCTTGCCGGCGTCGGCAGCACCTGGAAGGGGCGGGAGTGGAGTTCGTTGTACAGCTCATCCCTCAGGGGATGGATGTCGAGATGTTCCAGTCGTGTGCTCACAGCAGAATCCGGGCTTATCTGGGCTTGACCGGGATGATAACCCGGAAACGCACCCCGTCAATGGGACCATGGGTCTCATTGGCCGATTCCACCCGGCCACCATGGTACTCGGCAATCAGTCGCACGATCAGCAGACCCTGGCCCAGGTGCCCCTCCCCGCTGCCCTCCCGATGGGACACGAAGGCGCCGAAGATGTCGGCGGAGCCATCCTCGGGCAGGGCCGAGCCCTCGTTGAATACGGACAGTTCCAGAGATTCCGGGTGTTGTATCAGGGCGACCTCGATCAGCCCGTGCTCGGGGGTGAAGTCCCGGGCGTTGTCAACCAGCTTGTCCAGCAGTTGCACCATATGCTCGGGGGAACCGGTCAGGTGACAGGCGTGTTCCGGGCCGACGTACCGGATTTCGTGCCCGTCGTCGAGGCCCTGGTAAGCGGCGGTGGCGCCGGCTGCGACTTCCGCCAGGTCGAAGGGTTCCTTGTCGGCCTGGTCGAAGCTCTGTTCCAGCCGGGCCGCCTCGCTCATGCCGTGGAGGATCTGGCGCAGCCGTTCCGTGGCGGTTGAAGCGCGTTCCAGATACTGCTGACGCTCCGCTTCGGATCGGGCGTGGGCCAGGTTCTCCAGGGACGAGCGCACGATGGCAACCGGAGTCTTCAGCTCATGGGACAGGCGCCGGGAAAAGCTCTCCAGGTAGCGGTTATAACCGTGCAGCCGTTCCACCATCTGGGCGAAGTGTGCCTGCAGCTGGCCCAGTTCATCGCGGCTGGCGGCCGAGGGCAGGGTGCCGGTGATCCGGCCGTCCTCGTCCACGGTGGCACTCACCAGTCGCTGCAGGCGGGCAATGCGCCAGGACAACCAGCTGGCGTAGCCGAGCAGCACTAGTGTTAGGGCCACGATGATCAGGGTGCTGCGGGCAATCACCGAACCCAGGGTGGAGCCGGACAGCGTCAGCAACTGGTCCAGGGACTGTTCCAGAATCAGGATCCGTTCCCCGAAAACCGGCTTGGTGACCAGCAGCCAGCGGCTGTCGTCCGGATGCTGGAAAAGCCCCTGTTCCGGCAGGGAACGGGTGTCCAGCTGGCGCGCCTGGTCGGGGAGGAGCCCGGGCTCCGGCTGGTAGAGCTGGACCAGGTAACGCAACATGTTGAGACTGATCTGTTCCAGCACCTGCACGGGGCTCAGGCTGTCGAAGGCCGGAGATGAGTCACTGCCGGGCTTGCGCGCTTCGGCAATCACCCAGCCAGCCGGCTCGACGATGCGGACCTGTTGGCCGGGATCGAGTTGTTGCTCGAGGCGGCGTTCCAGTGCTGCTCTTGTCCCGACCAGTATGGGTAGCGGTTCGAGCGTGGTTGCCAGTGGGGCATCTCCCTCCCGGTACGCGGCAAAACCCAGCCGACTGTTTTCCGGTGGCTGCGGTAACTGAAGCTCCACCTGCCATCCTTCGCCGTGCTCCTGCCATGCCCCTTTAATACGGTAGTCCGGACGGGGCTCCGGGCTATCGGTCTGGGCATAGAGCTCGCCGGGCGCCGATGGACGAATCAACCAGGCCTGTCGGGCCGGTGTCTGGTCCACGGCGGTGGCCGGCGCCTGCAGCCAGAGTTTCAGGTAATCATGGGGCTGCCCGGGGTCGGAGGGGCTGAAGAAGCTGGACTGGCGCCCGCTCAGTCGTATCAACAGATAAAGGTACTGGCCGTTGCTGGCAGCCTGCCACCGGAGTTGCAGGCCGTCGTCGGTCCGGGTCGCTTGCCAGGGCTGGGAAGCTTCAGTGTCATCGTAGCCGGGCCATTCGGAACCGTAGCCGTCGGGTGTGAACGGTTGGGCCAGGGGCGCGACGTAGATCACCGGCGTTTCGGCGGGGATGGCCGGTTCGCCCAGCAGCCGGTCTCCGGCCAGCTCGGCCAACTGACCGGCGCGGGAGTCCAGTTGCTGTAGTGCCTGCTCCCGCAGCGCTGTGTCCAGTTCGAGCACGAATTTCAGGCCCGCCCAGGGAATGAGTAGCATCAGCAGGCTGGCAACAAGGAGCTGGCGTTTGAGGCTCAAGGATCAGACCTCATGGGCGTTCCAGCGATAGCCCATACCGTAGGCGGTCTGGATGCCGTCGAAGCGGTCGTCCACCTGTTGGAATTTGCGGCGGATACGCTTGATGTGGGAGGTCACGGTGTTGTCATCGAGCACGGTGCTCGCAGCTTCCATCAACTGATCCCGGCTGCGGACGTGACCGGGGTGGCGGACCAGCGAGTGCAGCATCCAGAATTCGGTCACGGTCAGGTCAATGGGTCGGTCGTTCCAGGCCACGGTCATCCGGTCCACGTTGAGGGCGAGACGGCCGCGTCGGAGCAGTTCGTCCGGTTTCTGCAGCGCCTCAGCCCACGCATCGGCCCGGCGCAGTAGTGCGGTGATCCGGGCCAGCAGATGGTCGATGCTCATGTCCTTGGTGACGTAGTCATCGGCCCCCAGGCGCAGGCCATGAACGGTGTCGATGTCGCTGTCCCGGGCGGTCAGGAAGATGATCGGCAGGGTCATCGACAGTTGCCGAAGATCCTGGCACAGCAGGAAGCCGCCCTCCGGCTCGTCACCGAGCCCGACATCGATGATGGCAAGATCCGGCAATTCCTGCTGCAGTGCCCGGTAGGCCGAAGCCCGGTCGCCGTAGGCCGAGACCCGGTAGCCACGGCGCTCGAAGGCGGCCCGGTAATTGTCCCGGATGGCGGGTTCGTCTTCGATCAGCACAAGGTGTTTCTTCATGGTCATCGACCGGTTGCCTGAATGGAGTCCCTATTTAACCATGGCAACCGGTCAGGACAAGGTCCAGGATCCCGTTGCCACAATTGATCATTATTTGCCGGCGTATTGTCGCACTCTGCCACGGCCTGCACCTTTCGGATTGGTGAAATAGCAGTCATCCACGGACTTGATCAGGAAAGGACCTTGTGATGATGCTATCAACAACGCTGCTGAGACTTTCAGTGCCGGCCAAACCTGCAAACCGGGCCCGGCTGCGCCGGTTCATGGAGGGCGTGACCCTCTGGCTGGCGTTTCTGTTGCTCCTTTTCGTTCAGCCCCTGTACGCCGAGGCAAACGTGGCTGATGAAGTCCAGCCGGGGTTGCTGCATTTTACTGACGGCCGGGGGGACTGGCAGGAGCCTGCGCTGGTACTTGAAAGTGATTTTGATGTCACGGTCAGCGGACTGAT
The DNA here is from genome assembly GCA_014762755.1 of Marinobacter sp. Taxonomy (GTDB): domain Bacteria; phylum Pseudomonadota; class Gammaproteobacteria; order Pseudomonadales; family Oleiphilaceae; genus Marinobacter. Next base: position 20,013 of record JABURI010000152.1, on the reverse strand, counting down.
TGCCGATAGCCGCCTCACCCGGCGTTTCCGCAACACCAGTGACGACTGGCGCGAAGGTGTCTTCGTGTTCCCGCTGCCGGAGGAGGCCAGTGTTTATGCCCTGACCATGACGGTGGGGGAGCGCACGATTACCGGCAAAGTGCGCCCGAAAGAGCAGGCCCGCCAGGAGTACGCCGAGGCCCGGGACAGCGGTCGGCAGGCTGCGACCGTGGAGCAGCAGCGCCCCAATCTGTTCACTTCCCGGGTAGCCAATATCCCGCCCGGGGAAGACATCACCATCGAGTTGCGCTATCAGCAACCGGTGGACTACCGGGACGGCCAGTTCTCGTTGCGACTGCCCACCACGTTGACCCCCCGATACATGCCAGGGCCTCTGCGGCCGTCCGGCGAAGCCTCTGCCTGGAACAAGGGGTGGGCCATCGCCACCCGGGAAGTGCCGGATGCCGCTGCGATCAGTCCATTCACGGTGCAACCGGAGGATGTCGCCGCCGACAGCCACCGGGTGCGGATCAGCGTGTCGCTCAATGCCGGCTTGCCGCTGGCGGACGTCACCAGTCCCGGCCACGACCTGGAAACCAGAGTCGATGGCCAGCAGGTTCATGTGTCGCCCTCGGCAGGGGCAGTGCTGATGAACCGGGATTTTGTCCTGCGCTGGCGCCCGGTTCGCGGGAGAGAGCCGGTGGCGGCTGTCTTCCACGAACAGTTCGGCGGTGAGGACTTCCTGATGGCCATGATATTGCCGGGCGTCACGCCGGATCAGGTTTTGCCCCGGGACCTGATTTTTGTGATCGACACCTCCGGTTCCATGGCCGGCGAATCGATACGTCAGGCGAGACTGGCACTCGGCCGGGGTCTCGATACCCTCTCGGGGGAAGACCGGTTCAATGTCATCCAGTTCAATTCCCAACCCCATGCCCTGTTCATGGCGCCGGTGGCGGCCAATGGCAATAACCTGGCCCGGGCCCGTCGATATGTTGACCGGCTGCAGGCCGAGGGTGGCACCGAAATGGCGTCAGCCTTGTCGCTGGCGCTCGGCGGGGCCGGCAGTGAGGCAACGGATGATGCCGCGCGGGTGCGGCAGGTGGTGTTTATCACCGACGGAGCCGTCAGTAACGAGGCGGGGCTGTTCCGGCAGATTCGCGAGCAGTTGGGCGACCAGCGACTGTTTACCGTCGGGATAGGCTCGGCTCCCAATATGCACTTCATGCGGGAGGCCGCCCGTTGGGGACGGGGTACCTACACCGCCGTGAGTAACCCTACGGATCTCGGCGGTCCGCTGGAGGCCCTGTTCGCGGCCATGGAGGCACTAGTGCTGACCGGGCTTCAGACCCGATGGCCTGTGGCCGGGCAAGAAGTCTTCCCGGAACGCCCGGGCGACCTGTTCCGGGGTGAGCCGCTGATCCAGGTTGTTCGCGGCGTGGCACCGGAGGGACAGATGGCGGTATCCGGCCTGGCGCCGGATGGCAAGCGTTGGCAACGGACGCTGGACCTCGGGCAGGCTGCCGGGGGTACCGGACTTCACCGGCGTTGGGCCCGCGCGAAGATTGACAGCCTGCTGGACCGGGCCAAAGTTCAGGGCAAACAGCCGGATGAGGATCAGATTGTCCGGCTGGCGATGGCCCACAGCCTGATGTCGCCGTTTACCAGTTTCGTGGCGGTGGACAGCAAACCGGTGCGCCCCGGCGACGATCTGCTAGTCGCCGACAGTGTGCCAACCCTGTTGCCCGCCGGAACGTCAGCCGGAATGTTGCGATATCCTCAGACGGCGACTCTGTCACCGCTGCTGATAGCCCTGGGACTGGTGGGTCTGATGTTCAGCGCAGCGATCGTGCTCCTGCGCGGGAGGGTAGTCCTGTGAGCCGGATTCTGTTGCTGCTGCTCAGTTCATCCGCGACCCTGCTGGTGTTCGGGCTATGGATTCCCATCAAGGCCGTGGTCGCCCAGGAATTGTTGGCCCTGGCGTGGGCCGAGAGCCAGGCCCGGCAGACCGAAACCCGGCCCTGGCCCTGGGCGGATACCTGGCCGGTGGCCAGGATGGCGCTGCCGGATCTGGATCGATCCATGATCGTGCTGGAGGGCACCCACGGTGAGAGTCTGGCCTTTGGCCCGGGCAGGGTGACTGGCGTGGAATCGCGCCGCGGGCCAGTCATCATCGCCGGCCATCGGGACACTCACTTCCGGCAACTTGATGAACTGGAACCCGGAAGCCGTATTCGCCTGCAGGGGCAGGATGGCCAGTGGCAGAACTATCAGGTTGAGGCATCCCGGGTGGTGGACAGTCGGCGGGAGCAGATCGACACCCAGCGCCTGTCTTCGGACACGCTGTTACTGGTGACCTGCTACCCCTTCGAGAGCCTGGACGCCGGCGGCCCGCTGCGATACGTGGTAACCGCCCGGCGCCAGATCCCGGCCCCGGTTAACCGGCTGGAACAAATTGATACTGTTGCAGGCCTGTGACCTTGGCGTACACTTGTGCGCCAGATTTCTGCAACAGAGATGTCGTTTTTCATGGGTGTTTTAAGAAAGCTGTTGGCGTGGCTGAGCGTGCCGCTGATCTGCCTGTTCGCGCTGGTCCTGTACCTTGCCCGCCCGTTCAATCCGGATAACAACCGTTTGCTGGGGTGGACGGTGGCGCGGGTCGGTCGTTTTTTCCTGGGAATGGAGCGCCCGATTGAAGGCAGGGAAAACATGCCGCAGGATCGTCCCACTGTGGTGATAGCCAACCACCAGCACAACGACGACCTTTTCGTCATGGGTGATCTGCTGCCTCCCAGAACCGTGACGGTCGGCAAGTCCTCCCTGGTCTGGCTGCCTTTCTTTGGCCAGGTGTTCTGGCTCGGGGGCAATGTCATCCTGAACCGTTCCCGTTCCAGGAAAGCCGTGGCGGCGATGCAGGTCGTGGGCGATACCATCGCCCACGACCGCAAGAGTTTGTGGGTGTTCCCCGAGGGCACCCGCAGCCATGGCAAGGGCCTGGGCAGTTTCAAGAAAGGCGCCTTCCATGCGGCGATTGCTTCCGGCGCACCGATCACCATGGTCTGTGCCAGTGAGTACGCTGACAAGACCTGCGGTATATCCGGCCGGCGGGAGCCGGTCGCCATCCGCATCCTGCCCCCGATCGAAACCGCTGATCTCAGACCCGAGGATGTGCCCGAGCTGATCGAACAATGCCGGTCCCGGATGGCTGAAGCCATTGCCGCCATCACGCCTGCTTCCAGCGTCGGAAGTGCTTGAAGCACCGCAGGAAACAGGGCAGTCTTTGCGTGGACTGACCGTTTCTTGAAGCATCCTCAGGGAGAGGCGAGAGATGAACCTGATTTACTTTCTGATTATTGGTGGCGTTGCCGGCTGGCTGGCCGGGCTGATCATGAAGGGGCGCGGCTTCGGCGTACTGGCCAACATCGGTATCGGTATTGTCGGCTCGTTCATTGGCGGTTTTCTGTTCGGGCTGCTGCAATTGTCGGCCCACGGCGCCGTGGGCCGTCTGGTAACAGCGACTGTGGGCGCCGTTCTGCTACTGGCTATTGTTAACAAGATCAAGAAGGGTTGAGCATGATTGTCCCGGTAACCGGTGTCTACGCCGCTGTAATCGGTTTGCTCCTGCTGGTGCTTTCGGCCCAGGTGGTGAGGTTCCGGCTCAAGTATCGCAAGGGCCTGGGCGTCACCGATGACCGGGATTTCGAGGCCGCGGTTCGTGCCCATGCCAACCTGGTGGAATATGCGCCCCTGGGTTTGTTGATGCTCGGGCTGGCGGAACTCAATGGTGTGCCCAGCGGTTTTGTGTACTGGACCGGTATGGCCCTGGTGGTAGGGCGTATCCTGCATGCCTGGGGCATGATCAATGGCCGGGGTGGACCGCACCCGGCCCGCATGTTTGGCATCCTCCTGACCTGGTTGGCGATTCTGGTCGCAGCGCTGTTGCTGTTCTGGAACGTCTGGCAGGTCTACGGCGGCTGATCCGCTGCAGCGCAAACGGGGGCCAGGACCCCCGTTTTCTGTTGTGGCACCGACTTGCCGGATCAGAGGGCCTGGGCCATTTCCTGGGTCAGGTATTCCAGTTCGACCCGCCGGTTCGCGGCGTGATCCTCCAGGGTCGCCAGTGGCCGGGTTGATCCCCAGTGCGCCAACTGGATCTGGTTTTCGCCCACGCCTTCCCGGATCAGGATCCGGGCGATGGTGCTGGCACGCAACCGGGACAGGAACCGGTTGTAGTCTTCGGTGCCAAAGTTATCGGCATGGCCGTGGATTCGTACCTTTAACCCCGGGTATTGGCGGAGATAGGTGGCGTGCTGGCGGATGATCGCCAGGTCATCGCAATCGAGGGCATGTTTGTTGAAACCGAAATGAAATTTCAGTCGGTGAGGTCGTTGTCCCGCAGGGGTGGTCATCGCCGCCGTAAAACCTGATGCCAGCGCCGCTTTGGCCAGCAGTTCCGGGGTGTCCAAAACGAGTACGGTCATGTGCAGTATCCTTGCTTCCAGTATCCGGTTTTTCTTGTTATTCCCACCCACTATTGGTGGTGGCAGGAATAACGGCAATTGGCGAAAGGTCGATAGGACGCGGTGCGTCCTCTGGCTGCCACCGATTTAATGTCATTTATATGACTCAGGTGTGACAGTGTCTCGCACCGGCCCCGCTATCTGTGGGGCTGTCCACATTTCTCGGGTTAAGCCGTGGTAACCGTCGCCATAAGACCCATTACACCGGGAAATGCGGGCAGGGCTGTGGTAAAAAAGCAGGTTTTCAGGGACAGAATATGATGAATTGTGACCGCCGATGCTGATTATCCCCGCCGAGAACGCCGTTAACTGGAAACGCCCGCCCCTGGTTACCCTGGGGCTGATGTTCGCCTGCCTGCTGGTCTTCCTGTTCTACCAGGGCGGCGACAACCGCAAGATCGAACAGGCGGTTGAGCAGTATCTCTCCCACGATCTCCAGGAGCTGGAAGCCCCTGTCTATGAGGATTACCTGCAACGGCAAATCCAGTTCCGGGGCGAGGAGCAGCGGGTCTATGACCTGCAGGAATTCCAGCAGCTGCGAGAGGAGAACGCCGACTTCTGGATTGCCATCAGCCTGATGATGGATCGTGAGTTCTACCGCTATCTGCTCGAGAACCGCGATATTCTCTGGGCACCGGCAGAGCGGGCTTATTGGCTGGATCAGCGGTCCACCATCGAACAGGACTTCATCAGCCAGCTCAGCGCCCAGCAGCTGGGCCTGGTGCCCGCCGACCTCAAACCCTATACCTTGATCACCTACCAGTTCCTGCACGGAGGCTGGGGCCACATCATCGGCAACCTACTGTTCCTGTTTTTGCTCGGTTTTACGGTGGAGAAGGCGCTGGGTCCCGGGCGGTTCCTGATCGCCTACCTGGTTTGCGGCGCCATTTCCGGTCTGGTATTCACCGCCTTTTCCGCGGGTAGCCCGCTCCCTCTGGTGGGGGCCTCGGGCTCGATTTCCGGCCTGATGGGCATGTATGTGGCCATCTACGGCCTGCAGAAGATCCGGTTCTTCTTTTTCCTGGGCGTGTACTTCAACTATTTCCGGGCGCCGGCGCTGGCCATGTTGCCGGTGTGGCTTGGCAAGGAAATCTATGATTACTGGTTCGCCGGCGCGACGGGCATTGCCTACATGGCTCACGCCGGCGGCCTGGTGGCCGGGGCCGGCCTGGTGTGGTTGTTCGGGCGCAGCTGGCTGCAGGTGCGGGAGGAATTCTTCGAGCCAGAGGAGGCCGAAGAGGATGCCCGGTTTACCACCAGTTACGCCCAGGCCATGGCGAGCCTGGGCCGGATGGAATTTGACCTGGCTCGCCGGCAGTTCGAGGCCCTTCGTCAACACTACCCGGACCGGCCGATCCTGCTGGAACACCTGTATCAGCTGGCCAAACTGAGGCCGGACCTGCCGGAATACCGGGCCCGGACGCGGGACCTGATGGAGGACGCCCTCAGCCGTCGACAGCCGGAGCAGATGGTTGAAATCTGGGAGGAGTATCTCAGCAAGGGCGAGCATCACCAGCCACTGACGGCCGAGGATCACAACCGGGTACTGTTCACCAGCCTGAAACAGCAGAACTTCAAGGCTGCAGAGAAAGCCTTCGAGCGCCTGCGGGCCACGGGGGATGAGGTGTTGGCCTCGGAGGCCTGCCGGCTGCTGGTGAGTGAGTTCGAGAAGCGGCAGATGGAGCCCAAGGCTCGGCATTATCGGCAGCTGTTGACCTGAGCGGGCAGGGCGGCGGTGAAAACGGGGTCAGAAGAAAGCTTTCTTCTGACCCCAACTTCAGACCAGCCTCGTCAGATCCCCGCGAACCCAGGGGTCAGATGAAAGCCTTCATCTGACCCCATCTTCAGGCCAACTTCTTCAGCTCCCCGCAAACCCGGGGTCAGTTGAACGCTTTCATCTGACCCCACCTTCACGCTTCACTCCGCCACTGCAAAGTTCGCTTTGGGCCCCTTCAAAGGCTCCCGTCTCTCCGCCTGTGCCAGATACGTGCCGATCTGCCCGTGCAGCGGGTGGTTCGGACATTTTTTCTGAATGAATGTCAGGAAGGCGGAGGCCTTCTCCCATTGTTGCAGTCCGTTGGCAAGGATCTGCGCCACCAGCAGATACGCCGGCGCCAGCTGGTCGCTGTCCGGGAAACGCTTGTGGAAATCCTGAAGCAGGCGCAGGGCCGGCTTGAACCGACCACGGTGGTACATGGCACTGGCACAGCGCACACTCAGTTCCGGATCCTCCAGTCGGAAGGTGGGTTCGGATGCCTGCAGAAGGCTGACCAGTTCCGCGATGGCTTCGCCGTCGTTGCAGTTCGCCAGCCAGTTGAGAATCCGGCCATGGTGCCGCTGCAGTTCGGGCACATCCCGCCGGGCCATCAGCAGTTTGAACAACTGGCCGATTCTCAGGGCATTGTCCGGGTCCCGCTTCAGGGCTTCCTTCAACATGGACTGCACGCGATCGTAATTGCCGTCCTTCAGGTTCATGTCGATATCGGCATCGAACCGTGCACTGCGGTCGCGGTTCCGGGTCTGGGCAAAGGCCTCACCATCCTGCACATCCGCCGCGAACCCCAGTTCTTCCTGGTACTGGAACAGCAGGTAACCCAGCATGTGGAACAGGATGAGGGTGAAGGTACTGTTCAGGAAGCCGGCCAGGGGCTGGGAGAACCACAAGGGGAAGTGGTTCAGTGCAAAGTCCTGGGCGGCGCCGGAGGCCAGGGTCAGCAGGATCAGGTAGCCGTAAAGCAGGAAATAGGGCGTGCCGATGCGGGCGATGATCTGGGCCAGGTTCATGGGGTTGACCGCCGCGCCCACCGAGCGCTCCATGGCCAGCACCATGATGCTGGCGGGCAGGGCCAGCACCACAAAGGCGATGGCCAGCATGCCCAGCAGGGGGCCGCCCACCATGGCGGCGGCGCCCACCAGGCCGCCCATGACCACAAAGACCAGCAATTGCAGAATCACAATATCGAAACCGCTGCCGGTAAAGGCCACCGCCACCGGTGGCGGTTTCAGGTGACCTTCGGCGGTGTGGTTGATCACCGCATAGGTATACTTGAACAGAGCCAGCGCCAGCACGATCCAGATCAGGATGCCGATCAGGTTTGCCGGGGCGATCACCGGGACCAGGGTACAGATGGCGATGACAATCAGCGGGTCGCTGTGGAACGGGTAGCGGAAGAAGGCACCGATCCGGTTCCAGAACGGGATCGCCTCGGTGGCTGCGCCGAGGTAACGCATGGCCTTGCTGCAATGGGGGCAGAGCGCTTTGCGGTGGCGGGTGTCGGCATCGGGCATGCAGCGGCTGCAGTAGTGGAGCTGGCATTCGCCGCAATGCCATTTGGCTGGGTCGCCGGGGTGGTAGTGACAGTCGTGTTTCACAGCGGGTCGGGTTCCTGGTCCGTCAGAGTCAGGCGGATCATGATGACAGAACTGAAAGGGCCGCGCAGCTACCTGGTTAACAGGTAGACTGAAGACAGCGTGTGTCCGTATTGAAGGACAGGTTTCCCGGGTCTGGAGGAGTCTTGCAACACAACGAACGGCAACCGTCGGCTGATTTCGCCGTGGCGCATCAGCCCTACCGCTGGCGCGATATCTTCCTGCTGGCACTCAAGCACAAACCTCGGCTGGTGCGCGCCAACCTGCTGGCGATCCTGGCCACGGTCATGGCCGTGCCCGTGCCTCTGCTGCTGCCGGTACTGGTGGATGAAGTCTTGCTGGATGAAGCAGGGCCGGTGCTTCCGGTCATGGATGCCATGCTGCCCTCCGGATGGCAGGAGCCGGTGGTCTATATCGCCCTGATGGTTCTGGCGGCCTTGTTGCTCCGGTCTGCGGCCCTGTTCTTCAATGTCCTGCAGTCCCGGGAATTCTCCAAGGTGTCCAAGGATGTGGTGTTTCGCATGCGTTCCCGGCTGCTGGGCCGCCTGCAGCGTGTGGCCATGTCGGAGTATGAAACCCGCGGGTCGGGGGCCATCAGCAGTCATTTCATTACCGACCTGGACACCGTGGACCAGTTTCTCGGTACCACCATCAGCCGGTTCCTGGTGGCCAGCCTCACGGTGTTGGGCACGGCAGTGGTGCTGCTCTGGGTTCACTGGCAGTTGGCTTTGCTGATCCTGCTGTTCAACCCGCTGGTGATCTTCGCCACCATCCTGATCGGCAAGCAGGTCAAGGAGCTGAAGCGGCGGGAGAACAGCGCCTACGAGGAATTCCAGGGGGATCTGACGGAAACCCTGGACGCCATCCACCAGCTCCGGGCGGCGAACAGGGAGAAGCATTACCTGCGCCAGCTGATCGACCGCGCACGGATCGTCCGGGACCATGCCATCCGGTTCGAGTGGCGCAGTGATGCTGCCAGCCGAGCCAGCTTTGCCCTGTTCCAGTTCGGTGTCGACGTGTTCCGGGCGGCCGCCATGGTCACGGTCCTGCTCAGTGACCTGAGCATCGGCATGATGTTCGCCATTTTCGGGTACCTGTGGTTCATGCTCACGCCGGTGCAGGAAATGCTGAACATGCAGTACGCCTGGTTCGCCGCCAACGCCGCCCTCGGGCGCATCAACCGCTTGCTGGAACTGAAGGAGGAACCGCGCTATCCGGCGTTGGAAGATCCTTTCCGCGGCCATCATACGGTGAGCCTGACCCTGCGGGACATTCATTTCGGTTACGGTGACGACCAAGTTCTGAGGGGGATCAACCTGCATCTGGAACCCGGCGAGAAAGTGGCGGTGGTCGGTGCCAGTGGCGGTGGCAAATCCACCCTGGTGCAGGTCATTCTGGGTATGTATACACCCCAGCAGGGTGAGGTGCTGATCAACGACGTGCCCGTGCAGCGGATCGGGCTGCCGAGGTTGCGGGAGCATGTGGCAACCGTGCTACAGCATCCGGCCCTGTTCAATGACACCGTGCGCCAGAACCTCACCCTTGGTCGGGACAAGCCGGATGCCGAGTTGTGGGAGGCGTTGCGCATCGCCCAGCTTGAGACCATGGTGGCGGCCATGCCCGGGCAGCTCGATACCGTGATCGGTCGGCAGGGTGTCCGCTTGTCCGGCGGGCAGCGCCAGCGCCTGGCCATTGCCCGCATGGTGCTGTCGGATCCGTCGCTGGTGATTCTCGATGAGGCCACCTCGGCGCTGGATGCGGAAACCGAATATCAGTTACACCGGGATCTGGAGGATTTCCTCAGGCAGCGGACCACCCTGATCATCGCCCATCGTCTCAGTGCCGTGAAACAGGCGGACCGGGCGTGTGTGTTCGAGGATGGCCGGATCATCGAGGAGGGGCGACACGACGACCTCATTGCCCGGGCAGGTATCTACGCACAACTCTATGGCGAGCGGCAAACCTGAGCCCCGGTTTGCCTTGCAACTTTTACCATCGACCTTGGTCTGATATTCACGGAAATGATCCCGAACATTCACCGGCCATCGGTTGAAGTCCTGCCATTAGCTGCAATAGTTAGAGGTGACTTCAAATCGCTGAGCCTTTGCAAGGGAGGCACCACATGTCGAATGAAAGTCTTGGAAAAGACAGCCTGAATACCCTTTCCACCCTGGACGCGGGCGGCAAGACCTTCCACTACTACAGCCTGCCCGAAGCGGCCAGAACCCTGGGCGATCTGAATCGCCTGCCATTCTCCCTCAAGGTGTTGATGGAGAACCTGTTGCGCAACGAGGACGGTACCACCGTGGACCGGTCCCACATCGATGCCATGGTGCAGTGGCTCAAGGATCGGACATCCGACACCGAGATCCAGTACCGCCCGGCCCGGGTCCTGATGCAGGACTTCACCGGGGTGCCCGGCGTGGTGGATCTGGCCGCCATGCGCGAGGCGGTCAAGAGGGCCGGCAAGGATCCCGCGCTGATCAATCCGTTGTCGCCGGTGGATCTGGTCATTGACCACTCGGTGATGGTGGACAAATACGGCGATCCGTCCGCCTTCAAGGACAACGTCGCCATCGAGATGGAACGGAACCAGGAACGGTACGAGTTCCTGCGCTGGGGCCAGCAGGCCTTCGATAATTTCCGGGTGGTGCCGCCGGGCACCGGTATCTGTCACCAGGTCAACCTGGAATACCTGGGCAAGACCGTCTGGCAGAAAGATGTGGACGGCAAGACCATTGCCTACCCGGACACATTGGTAGGTACGGATTCCCACACCACCATGATCAACGGCCTGGGGATCCTGGGCTGGGGCGTTGGCGGTATCGAAGCCGAGGCCGCCATGCTTGGTCAGCCGGTGTCCATGCTGATTCCCGAGGTGATCGGTTTCAAGATCACCGGCAAGCTCCGTGAAGGCATCACCGCTACGGACCTGGTGCTGACTGTGACCGAAATGCTGCGCAAGAAAGGCGTGGTCGGCAAGTTCGTGGAGTTCTACGGCGATGGCCTCAAGGACATGCCGGTTGCGGACCGGGCCACCATCGCCAACATGGCCCCGGAATACGGCGCCACCTGTGGTTTCTTCCCGGTCGACGATCAGACCCTCACCTACATGCGCCTGACCGGTCGCGATGAAGCCCAGCTGGAGCTCGTCGAAGCCTATGCCAAGGCCCAGGGCCTGTGGCGCGAGCCGGGACACGAGCCGGTGTATACCGACAAGCTGGAACTGGACATGGGCGATGTCGAGGCCAGCCTGGCCGGGCCCAAGCGTCCCCAGGACCGGGTGGCCCTGAAGAACATGAAAGCCTCGTTCGAGCTGTTGATGGAAACGGCCGAAGGCCCCGCGGAATCCCGGGAAGAAAAGCTGGAATCCGAGGGTGGCGGCACCGCCGTTGGTGCTCAGGACGCCTACTTCGAGCATCCGGCCAGCCAACCGCTGCACATGAATGGCGAGAAAAGTCGGCTGGACCCCGGCGCGGTGGTGATCGCCGCCATTACCTCCTGTACCAATACCTCCAACCCGAGCGTAATGATGGCCGCCGGCCTGATCGCCAAGAAGGCGGTAGAGAAAGGCCTGAACACCAAGCCCTGGGTGAAGACATCCCTGGCGCCGGGTTCCAAGGTGGTGACCGACTACCTGGCCGTGGCCGGTCTGCAGGACGATCTGGACAAGCTGGGCTTCAACCTGGTGGGCTATGGCTGCACCACCTGTATTGGTAACTCCGGTCCGCTGCCCGAGGAGGTGGAGAAGGCCATTACCGATGGCGACCTGACCGTCGCCTCGGTGCTCTCCGGTAACCGGAACTTCGAGGGCCGGGTGCATCCGCTGGTGAAGACCAACTGGCTGGCCTCGCCGCCGCTGGTGGTCGCCTACGCCCTGGCCGGCAACGTCCGGGTGGATCTGACCAGGGATCCCCTGGGGGCGGACAAGGACGGTAATCCGGTCTACCTGAAAGACCTCTGGCCGAGCCAGAAGGAAATCGCCGAAGCGGTGGAAAAGGTCAGGACCGACATGTTCCGGAAGGAATACGGCGAGGTATTCGAGGGCGACGAGACCTGGAAGTCCATCAAGGTGCCCGAGAGCAAGGTCTACGAGTGGTCCGACAAGTCCACGTATATCCAGCACCCGCCGTTCTTCGAAGGCATGGGTGAGGAACCGGATCCGATCGACGACATCCGGGATGCCAATATCCTGGCGCTGCTGGGTGACTCCGTGACCACCGACCACATCTCACCGGCCGGTTCCTTCAAACCCGATACACCTGCCGGCAAATACCTGCAGGAGCACGGGGTGGAGCCGAAAGACTTCAACTCCTACGGTTCCCGCCGGGGTAACCATGAGGTGATGATGCGCGGCACCTTCGCCAACGTGCGCATCAAGAACGAGATGCTCGATGGCGTGGAAGGTGGCTTCACCAGATTCGGGCCCACCGGCGAGCAGATGGCGATCTACGATGCCGCCATGAAATATCAGGAAAGCGGCACACCGCTGGTGGTTATTGCCGGCAAGGAATACGGCACCGGTTCCAGCCGGGACTGGGCGGCGAAAGGTACCCGTCTGCTCGGTGTCAAAGCCGTGGTGGCGGAATCCTACGAGCGTATCCACCGCTCCAACCTGATCGGCATGGGCGTGATGCCCCTGCAGTTCCCAGAGGGTGTGGACCGCAAGAGCATGAAACTGACCGGTGAGGAGACCATCAGCATCGAAGGCCTGTCCGGCGACATTAAACCCGGCCAGACCCTGAAGATGACCGTGAAGTACAAGGACGGCTCCACCGACAGCTGTGAGCTCAAGTCACGGATCGATACCGCGAATGAAGCGGTGTACTTCAGGCATGGCGGTATCCTGCACTACGTGGTGCGGGAGATGCTGAAGAACGCCTGAGGCGTGAAAATGGGGTCAGATGAAAGCTTTCATCTGACCCCGAGGCCATCTCCGGCCCTGGGCGTCACCCCCGGGGTCAGATCAGCCGATCTGACCCCATCTTCACGAACGCCGTCACCAGCCCATCGTCCGTTCCCGTGCCTCAAGACCCGATTTCAGGTAAGCTGGCGCCCTTTCCAACCACCCGTTGAACGAAGACAAGGTCCCATGGCTGAATCCTCCCGCGATGACATCAAGGCCAAGCTCAACCTCGAAACCTCCCGAATCAACTGGCACGAACTCCAGACCTACTATGCCCGGGGTCAGGTTGTCCGTGTGGCACCGGAGCTGGATTTACTGGAGGTCGCTGCCGAGCTCACCGCCGACAACAAGGCCCAGTTCGAGCAGTGGATGCAGAAAGGCCAGGTAGGCGAGGTGGCCCCCGACGTCGCCAGGGCCTGGTATGACCGCAATGCCGAACTCTGGGCCGTGGTCGTGGCGCCCTGGGTGCTGGTGCAGGACCGCTCGGGCCACGTGCTGCACTGAGCCCGATGATTTCAGACATTCCGGCGTTCCGCCCGGAACACTACCCCGTTATTCAAGCCTGAGGACACCATGCTCACCGGAGCCCTGCTGATACTGGCACCGCTGTTTCTCGGTTTTGCCATTCCCCTGGCCAATCGCCGGGTGATGACGGTCATTCATTACACCGTCGAGGCCCTGGTGTACTTCATCCTGGCGTTGCTGGGCCTGGGTCTGGGCCAGATGGAGGGGTTGGGGGCCCAGTTGGGCAACATGGCGGTGCAGGTCTCGGCCCTCGTGGTCGTGCTGTTCGTCGCCAACATGGCCGGCCTGTGGTTGTTTCACCGCTGGCTGCCGATGCGGGTTGAGGAGGACGAGAACGGAGGGCGGCCTGGTTACCGGCGCCTGTTCCTGGCCGGACTGAAGCCGTTGGTGGCGGTGGTCGCCGGTCTTGTTGCGGGGTATTTCCTGTTGCCGGTCCTGCCCATGACCGACCAGGTGGCCACTGGAGCCTTGATGCTCCTGCTGTTCCTGATCGGCCTGCAGTTGCGCAATGCCGGGTTGTCCCTGCACAAGCTGCTGATGAACCGGCAGGGTCTGGGCATGGCACTGTCGGTGATGGTCAGCTCGCTGCTTGCCGGCGTGTTGCTGATTCCCGTCCTCGGGCTGCCATGGCACGATGTGCTGGCCCTGGCGTCGGGGTTCGGTTGGTATTCCCTGTCGGGCATCGTCATCGGGGATGCCCTTGGCCCGGCCTGGGGTGGCGTGGCCTTTCTCAATGATGTGCTCCGGGAAATCATTGCCCTTGCTGTCATCCCCCTGCTGATTGCCTCCCGGCCAGCCATGGCGATCGGATATGGCGGTGCGACCGCGATGGACTTTACCCTGCCGGTGATTCGCAGCAGCGGTGGTCTGGTGTGTGTGCCGGTGGCCATCGCATCGGGCTTCCTGCTCTCGTTCTTGTCACCCGTTATGATGGGTGTGTTCCTTTCCCTGGGCTAACGACTTTCCGCTCGCCGCCAATTCGGTTTTACCGCAGTAACCGCACGCAGTAAGATAATCGCCGAGAAGAATATAAAAAACGTAACGCCTTGTTCCGGAGTTTCTGATGCACCGCCGCCACTTTCTCGGAGCTTCTCTGGCAGCCGGTTTTGCCGCCCTGGGGCTCGGTGGTTGCGGTACCGCCCGACCGCTCCGGTTCGGGATTCATCCCTGGATTGGCTATGAGCCAATATACCTCGCCGAGGAATTTGGCTGGTTGCCCTCTGCTGTGGCGCTTGAAAAGGGATCGTCTGCGCTGGACTCCATGGCGTCATTGGAGTCTGGTGGCATTGATGGTGCCGCTCTGACCCTGGATGAGGCGATTCGGGTCCACATTGCGGGTACCAGGTTAATGGTGGTCGGGGTGACGAATGTGTCGGTCGGAGCCGATGTGCTGGTGGTCAGGCCGGACATCAAGAACCTTGACCAGCTACGGGGACGCCGGATCGGGGTGGAAATGTCGGGCGTTTCCGGGACGCTGTTGCTGAACCTTCTGAAGATCGCTGGCATCCCGAGGGAGGACGTCACCCTTGTTGATCTGCCCATGGATGAACATGTTGCCGCGTGGCGGCGGGGCGAGGCGGATGCCGTTGCCTGCTATGAGCCGACAGCCTCGGTGCTGCTGGGCCTGGGTGGTGTGCGATTGTTCGACAGCAGTCAACTGCCCGAGACCATTTTCGACGTGCTGGTCGTGACCCGACAATTCGCAGGCCGCGAGCCTGACGCCGTCCGCGCTTTGCTGGAGGGGCATTTCGCCGGCCTTCGTCACCTGGTCCGAAACCCATACGATTCCGTTTACCGGGTTGCCACCCGCCAGGGCACCTCACCGGCCACCGTCAGATCCGCGCTGGCCTCGGTCATGTTACCGGACCTGGCGTCCAATCAGCGCTATCTGGCAAGAAACGGCCGGATCGAGCGGGTCGCCCGCGATCTGTCCGAGATGTTGGCAACGGAGGGGCTGATTCCCCACGCCCTCCTCGTGGACCGCTTCAGCACCAGTGATTTCCTGCCCAGGAGCGTTGCGTGAAGAGGTGGCTTCTCGGGTGCCTGGCTTTTGCTGCCCTGTCTCTGGCTTTTCCCGGGAGTGTATTGGCTCAGGGTGTCCAGGAGCTGAAGTTTGGCGTCTATGCCTATCGCCCCGATGCCATCATAAAGGAGCGATACCAGCCTCTGGCGGATTACCTGTCCGGCAGGATCGGAATCCCGGTACAACTGCAGGTGCTCGGGCAGGAGCAGATGAGTCATGCCCTGGCCTCGAACCAGTTGGATTTCTTTCTCACCAACCCCAGCCGGTTTATGGTCATCCGGAGTGAGCGCAGCTTGACGGGCGTGCTGGCTACGCTGGTGCGCAAACACGGCGAAGTAGCCACAGCCAGTCTGGGCGGGGTGATCTTCACCACAGCGAACCAGGACGACATCACCAGTCTGGCGGATATTCAGGGCACAACCATCGCCTCGCCCGGGCGCCACTTTCTCGGCGGGTTCCAGGCTCAGGCACTGGAACTGAAAGAGGCGGGCGTCGATGTGTTCAGGGACAACCGGATCAAACTGGTGCGCAGCCATGACCGGGTCCTGCGGTCAGTGCTGACCGGGGACGCGGAGGTCGGCTTCGTGAGAACCGGAATCCTCGAGGAATTGATTGAAAGGGACCCCGTGCTGGCAGACCGGATAAGGGTCCTCAATCGCCAGAACCTGGTCGGTTTTCCCTATGTTGTCTCCACGCGCCTGTATCCCGAATGGCCGGTTGCCGCTTTGCCCCATGTGGGCAGTGATATTGTCCGCCGGGTGGCATCGGCCCTGTTCGCCATTGAAGAGGACTATCCGGCAGCATTGAGCGCGGGTATCGCCGGGTTCGCCCCACCCGCCGACTACCAGTCTGTTGAGTATGTGGCCCGTGAGCTGCGCATTGAGCCGTATGACCAGTTGCCGACTCTGACCTGGGCGGAGCTGATCCGGCAATACTGGGCCTGGCTGGTTGCCATCGTGATCCTGGTGTTGTTGTTGATCGGAGCCATGTTCTGGCTCGGCAGGAAGAAGCGGGAACTGGCGAATGAACAGCTACGGCTCCGGCGGTTGATCCTCAGTTGGCCTCAGCCCATGTTGATGCTTGCGGACGGAGAATTTGTGGATGGTAATCGTGCGGCCGTGGAGCTGCTGGGATTCTCCGGTCCACAATCGCTGCTGGGCAAGGATATCGCCACCTTTTCGCCCGGGCTGCAGCCTGATGGTCAGGTGTCACGACAAAAGATGCAGAAGCTGCTGAGGCAGGTACGTCAGGGTGAAGTCGCGCAGGTGGAGTGGGCCTTTCTTCGTTCTGACGGTTCGCAAATCTGGGTCGACATGACGCTGGCACCGGTGCACGAGAAAGGTGACGCACAGCCTTACGTATTATGCTCCTGGTATGACATCACCCGGCGCAAGGAAGCCGAGCAGAGACTGCGCCTGGCCGCCAGCGTGTTCGACAATGCCCGGGAAGCCATTTTCATTACGGATCTCCACGGCCTGGTCATCGATGTCAACGATGCTTACCGGGAGATTACCGGCCGTGCCCGTGCCGATGCGATTGGGCGTTTGCCGCCGCTGCCCCTGGAAGAGGGCATCGGAGTATTTTCCAGTGCGAGGTCGGCGGGCTTCTGGTCCGGGGAATTTGTTGGCAAGCGTCGGGATGGAGAGCGCTTTAACATGGCGCTGACTCTCAGCGGCGTTCGGGACGAGCAGGGTGCCATCAGCCACTTCATGGGGATCTTCTCGGACATCACCCGACTCAAGGCTCAGGAGAGAGAGTTGCGCACCATGGCGCATTACGATGCGCTGACCCATCTGCCCAACCGGGTTCTCTTTGCCGACCGGATGAACCAGGTCATGGCCCAGGCCCGGCGCCAGGATGATCTGCTGGCGGTGGTCTACATCGATCTGGACCAGTTCAAACCCGTTAACGACGCATACGGCCACAAGGCCGGTGACGAACTGTTGGTGGAAGTGGCCCGCCGTATGCGGGCCGAGTTGCGGGAAGAGGACACCCTTGCGCGCCTGGGCGGTGATGAATTTGCAGCGCTCATCGTTAATATCGGCGATCCGGCGGTGCTGGAGAATCTGCTCGCCCGACTGCTGCATGCAGTCTCCCGGCCGGTCCCGATCGCAGATAGCCTGGTTCAGGTTTCCGCCAGTATCGGTTACACCCTGTATCCCCAGGCTCAGGAGCTGGACGGCGATCAGCTACTGCGTCAGGCTGATCAGGCCATGTATCGGGCCAAGCAACAGGGGCGCAATCGTTACTGCGGGTTTGCAGGCACCGGGGCCTGATCCTCGTTCATGAGTCGGGCGACGGGCTGCCAGGCCAGGGCCTTGTGCCACTGGTCAGCCAGCCGGCGAATCGCACTGAGCGTATCCAGTGTCTGCTCGCCCACGTCGGTTGCGATCTCCCGACGGACAATCATGGCCAGCATTTCCGATTTGAGTTTGTGATACAGGGTGTCGGATTGCTGGAACATGACCGGTTGAGGCTCGTCTGCTGCCACCAGGTTTCTGAGGGTCTCGATGTATTGCTCCATCCGGGCCGCAAGTCGCGCCATCTCGGGCGCGCGCCGTGCCTCTTTGAGCTTCAGGAGTTCCGCGGCAAGATCGGTGGCCTCCGTCAGGTACCGACAGGTACGGATACCGAGAGTGAGCGCATCGACGGCTGAGGGGTGCATCTTTTCCGCCTTGACCCGGGAGATATAGTCCACGATAGCGGTGTTCAGGCTCTGGCAGGCAGCCGCTTTGGGCTGGATCTGGGCCGGCCTGAGATCTTCCCGGTCAAGACAGACCCTGAGCAGACCCCGGGTCAGCCCCATCAGTCGTTTCATTTCCTCATCCACGGCAGCAATGGCCAATTCCGGCGTGGCCACCAGGGTGTTGTCCAGGTGCCGGGGCTCTGCGTTGTCCTCTTCCTTGCTACGGAACAGTCGCCCCAGAAAGCGGGCAAAATAGGGTGTGAACGGCAGCATCAGTACTGCCCCGAGGACATTGAACAGAGTGTGGAACAGGGCCAGCGACACCGCGATATTGGCATCCAGTTCGAGCCAGCGGGCCATCAGCGCCACGATCCAGAGCATGATCGGCAGAATGAGTAGGGCAATGACACCCGTCGCGGCATTGAACAGAATATGGCCAATGGCGAGGCGCCGGGCATTGGCCGTGGCCTTGATGGCGGACAGGGCCGCGGTGGAGGTGGAGCCCAGGTTGGCCCCGATCACGGCCGCAGCGGCGCTGTGCAACGGGATCAGGCCGCCGGCGGCCGCAGTGAGGACAATGGCCAGTGCGGCGCTTGAAGACTGGGTCAGCACGGTAGCCAGGAAACCGATCAGAATGAACATCGGCAATCCGTAGCCGGTGTCGATCAGGGTCTGGCTGTCGATGCCCGCCGTGAGCGATTCCAGTGACGTTTTCAGGATCGACAGACCCAGGAAGAACAGGGCGAAGCCGGCCAGGGCCTGGCCCAGTGCTTCACTCCGGGTGTTATTGGTGGCCAGTTTGAGCGCCATGCCGAGGACCAGCAGGGGCAGCGCAAAGGCTTCGATATTGAAACCAAAGCCCACCAGACTCACCAGCCAGGCGGTCATGGTGGTGCCGATATTCGAGCCGAAGATGACCCCAAGGGACTGGGAGAGCCCGAGCAGACCGGCGTTCACGAAGCCGATGGTGGCGACGGTGACCGCACCGGAGGACTGCACAATGCCAGTGATCAGGAACCCCGCCGCCAGACCCCGGAGGGGCGTCCGGGTCCAACTTCCGAGCAGATGTCGGAGATGGCGTCCGGCGGCATTCTTCAGACCATCGGTCATCATCTCCATGGCCAGCAGAAACAGGGCCAGGCCACCGAGGATCTGGAAGACGGTTGCGGTCATCGTTCGGGGAAGAAGGTCCTGAGGCTGTTGGTGTAGGTTTGCGCCAGAACCTGATCCAGCGGCAAGTCCTTGACCTCAGCAATCTTCTCGGCCACGAAGGGCAGGTAGAACGGTGCATTTTCCCGGCCCCGGTAGGGTACTGGCGTCAGGAACGGCGCATCGGTTTCCAGCAGGATCTGCTCGATGGGCGCCATGCGAACGATGTCCCGCACGTTCTCCGCCTTGTTGAAAGTCGTGATGCCGTTGAAACCAAGGCACCAGCCCTGGTCCAGGGCATAACGTGCCAGTCCCGGGCCGGAGGTGAAGCTGTGAATGACCCCGCGGCGTTTTAGGGTGCTCTCGAATTCCTTCAGGATCGTGATGGTGTCCTCGTCCGCTTCACGGCTGTGGATCACCACTGGCCGGTCGGTGTCACAGGCAATCTGCAACTGGCGGCGGAAGACATCCCGTTGCACCTGCCGGTCGGCGTTGTCATAGAAATAATCCAGGCCGATCTCGCCCACCGCCACGATCTTGTCGTCCCCGGCGTGGGCACGGATCTCTGCTTCCACCGCGTCGGTGTAGGTTTCCGCCTCGTGGGGATGAATGCCCTGGGTGCCGTAGACCCAGGGGACAACCTGGCTCAGTTCCCGGACCTTCGCCAGGTTCTCCGGCGACACCGCAATGGTAATCACGCGTTCAATGTTCACCCGCTGGCTCTGCTCCAGGGTTTCCTCCAGGGGCCGGTCCTTGAGGTAATCCAGGTGGCAGTGGGTTTCGATGATCGGGTGATCGAAAACCGGAATCTCGCGACGTTTCTTGCTCATTGCTTTGACTGAACTCCATCGCAACC
>JABURI010000143.1 GCA_014762755.1 Marinobacter sp. | reverse complement strand
TGGAACGCTTGTTCTGCTCGCTCTGCAACGTTTCCGTACGCACCTGAAGGGCACGACGGCGCTCTTCCAGTTGCTCGAAGGCGGCAACATCGAATTCGAAATTCTTGATAGCCAGCCGGCGGGCGATCTCTTCTGTCTGGGTACGGACGCGTTTGGGATCGAGCATGGTAATCCTGATTCTTCCGGTTTGCGTGATGAGTTAAATGACAGGCCATTATACCTGCACAGGCCGCGGTGACTACCGTGGGGCCTCAGGAATAGCGTTTGTTGGGGCTTTCAGCATTACGGGCATCCAGACGCTGACGCTTCTCGGCAAGTTTGATCTCAAGACCGCGATTGACCGGCTCGTAGTATCGCCGGGGGTGAATGGCTTCCGGGAGGTAGGACTCACCGGCGGCAAACGCCTCCGGCTCATCATGGGCGTAGCGATAGCTGTCGCCGTGGCCCATGGATTTGAGCAGTTTGGTCGGTGCATTCCGCAGATGCGGAGGCACTTCGTAATCCGGATCCTGGCGAATATCGGCCATGCACTGGTTGAACGCCTTGTAGACCGCATTGCTCTTGGGTGACAGAGCCAGGTAGGTGACCGCCTGGGCCAGGGCAAGCTCACCCTCCGGGGATCCCAGGCGCTCCTGGGCATCCCATGCATCCATGCTGATCTGGAGCGCCCTCGGGTCGGCGTTGCCGATGTCTTCGCTGGCAATGCGCACTAGCCGGCGAGCTACATAAAGCGGATCACAGCCCCCATCCAGCATCCGGCACAGCCAGTAGAGCGAGCCATCCGGATCCGAGCCCCGCACCGATTTGTGCAACGCCGAGATCTGGTCGTAGAAAACGTCACCACCCTTATCGAAACGCCGCAGACTGGTCTGCATCACCTGTTCCAGAACTGCCTCGGTGATGGTGTCCGTGCCATCCTCGCCCGGTTCCGCCAGGTCGGCCGCCACTTCCAGAATGTTCAACGCCCTGCGGGCGTCGCCACCGGAGGCCGTGGCCATCAGCTCCAGCACCCGGTCCGGAACCGCGAGCCGACCGGCAAAGCCCTGTTCGGAGCTCAGGGCACGTTGCAGCAGGATCAGGATATCGGACTCCTCAAGATTCTTGAGGACATACACCCGGGTACGTGACAGCAAGGCGCTGTTGAGTTCGAAGGAAGGGTTCTCCGTGGTGGCACCCACGAAGATGAAGGTGCCGTCCTCAATGTGCGGCAGGAAAGCGTCCTGCTGGCTCTTGTTGAAGCGATGGACCTCGTCCACGAACAGCAAGGTATCACGACCCTCGCTCTGCTTGCGATTCCGGGCGCGTTCGACAACAGCGCGTATCTCCTTCACGCCGCTCAGGACCGCCGAAATGGTTTCAAAACTGAGGTTGCCCACGTTCGCGAGCAGCTGGGCAAAGGTCGTCTTACCTACCCCGGGCGGCCCCCAGAGAATCATCGAGTGTAACTGGCCCTGCTCTACCGCACGGCGCAGTGGTTTGCCGGGCCCAACCAGATGGGCCTGGCCGACATACTCATCCAGGGTCTTTGGCCGCATCCTCGCAGCCAGCGGCTGGAATCCGGAAGGCTCGCCGAAAAGACTGTCCTGCATCAGGCTCCGTCCCGGATGATATCCACGCCGTCGGGATACTCCAGTGTAAAGGCGCTGGCATCCACGGCTTCATTGAGCCGGATGTCGTCAAAGCTCAGGATACTGAGCTGGGACAGGGAATCCTCCATCCGCATCTCCTGCAACTCTCCCTTGAAGAAGCTCAGGCGCAGGGAGGTAAACAGAGAGTCCGGGCTCCTTGGCTCAAGGGTGAACTCCCGGGTATTGTCGCCAATCCGGCGCTGGGACACTTTGTAGGTTTCATCCAGATTGTCGACCTCGCCACTGAGCAGCAGGGCCGGCGTCGTCTGCACGCGGTCATCGAGCTTATGGATCGTTACCTGTTCCAGGTCCGGATCGTAAACCTCTACCGTTTCACCGTTGCTGACGATGAACTGGGGCAAGGGCGCGCTGGTTTCCCAGTAAAAAAGCCCCGGGCGCTTGGCCTTCAGCTCGCCCTGGGTTTCCTGTACCCGATTACCGTTCTCGTTCACCACAATCTGGATGAAGTCCGCCTGGTAGGATTCATAACTCTTGAGGATGGAGGCAAGCTCGGACGCCGCTTCCCGACTCTGGGCCTCGCTTTCCTGCGCCGCCGCCGTGCCCAGACTGAGTAACAGCCCGATCACCAGGGCAAACACGAATTTCAACGGGCGTACTGTCATAGGGTCAACTCCTAGTCTCTGGGGGGCGGCGGGGCCAGCACCTCGCGGGCACCGTTATGCCCGGCAGGGCTCACCACTCCCGACGCCTCCATGGCTTCCACCAGGTTTGCAGCCCGGTTGTAGCCAATCTTGAATTTACGCTGTACCGATGAGATGGATACCCGCCGGCCTTCGGTGACAAACGCCACCGCTTCGTCATACAGGGAATCACCCTCGCTGTCGCCGCCACCTTCACTGAGGGTCGGGACACCGGGCAGGCTTTCACCCTCCGCCCCATTCAGAACGTCGTCCACGTAGACCGGCTCACCGCGGGCTTTCCAGGCGCTGACCACCCGGTGAACTTCATCGTCATCCACGAAAGCGCCGTGAACCCGGACCGGCAGGCCGGAGCCCGGGGGCAGATACAGCATGTCACCGTGACCCAGCAGCTGCTCCGCGCCCCCCTGGTCCAGAACGGTCCGGGAATCGATCTTGGACGACACCTGGAAGGACATCCGGGTCGGGATGTTGGCCTTGATCAGGCCGGTAATAACGTCCACCGACGGGCGCTGGGTGGCGAGAATCAGATGGATACCGGCCGCCCTCGCCTTCTGGGCAATACGGGCAATCAGCTCCTCGACCTTCTTGCCGACGATCATCATCATGTCGGCGAATTCGTCGATGACGACGACAATGAACGGCAAGGTCTCCAGCTCGGGGTGATTCTCCTCGTCGTTTTCGAGGTATTCGTCCGGCTTCCAGAGTGGATCCAGTATGGGTTCGCCCGCAGCCTGGGCATCCTTGATCTTGCGGTTGTAACCGGCAATGTTCCGGACCCCGAGATTGGCCATCAGCTTGTATCGCCGCTCCATCTCGGCCACACACCAGCGCAGGGCGTTGGCGGCTTCCTTCATGTCGGTCACCACCGGAGCCAGCAGGTGGGGAATGCCGTCATAGATGCTGAGCTCCAGCATCTTCGGGTCGACCATGATGAACCGCACTTCCTCCGGGGTGGCCTTCAGCAGCATGCTCAGGAGCATGGCGTTAACCCCCACGGACTTACCGGAACCGGTGGTACCGGCTACCAGCAGGTGGGGCATCTTGGCCAGGTTGGCCACGACCGGATTGCCGCCAATGTCGTTGCCCAGGGCCAGGGTGAGTGGCGAAGAGCTCTCCTTGAACACCCGTGCGCCAAGCACCTCAGAGAGGCGGACCATTTCCCGTTCCTCGTTCGGAATTTCAATACCGACGACGGACTTGCCGGGAATAACCTCCACCACCCGCACGCTCAGTACCGCCAGAGAGCGGGCAAGATCCTTGGCCAGGTTGGAAATCTTGCTCACCTTCACGCCGGGGGCCGGCTTGATCTCGAACCTGGTAATCACCGGGCCCGGGTTGACCTCGACCACCTCTACGGACACCCCAAAATCTGCCAACTTTTCTTCAAGCAGGCGCGACATGTGCTCCAGGGATTCCTCGGAGTAACCTTTCTCCTTGTGCTCCTCGGGAGGGTCCAGAAGGGTCAGAGGGGGGATCGGACTCTCGATATCCTCAAGCAACGAGCCCTGGCCGGACTTCTTGCCGTTCTCCGCCTTCGGCTGATCCTCTTTCTTGAACGGAGAGATCTTGAAGGACCGGGAGGCCGGCTGGGCTTCCGGTTTCGCCGATTTCGGGCGGGGCTCAGGCTGATCGCCCTTGTCCCGGGCACTGAAATTCTCGAGCCGCGCAGGTTCTGCCGGTTCCGACGCACTCAGGCCATCGAGAGCCGGTTCCCGGCGCTGGGTCGGTGCCCCGGATTTAGGCTTGCGGGGACCCAGGCCAGGCAACCGATGCCACCAGCGGGCTTTCTTCGCGCCTGCAGACTCGCCACGGGATTCCACGCGGTCATTCACGATAGGTGGCTCTTTCTTTGGTGGCTCCGGCTTTGCTGGCTCCGGCGCTGTCTTCTCCGCTTTGGGCTTCGCCGGCTTGTCACCACTTGAGGTAAATAAACCCTTGAGGAATTGGCCGAAGCGCAAGGTCAGACCGCCGACCTGGTCCATCAGCCAGAACCAGGACAGTCCGGTGGTGACCGTCAGGGCGAACAGGAAGATCGCGATCAGCAGAAGGGTCGTTGCCGGCAGGTTGAAAAACCGGACCATAGCCTCGGAGACCGCCGTGCCCAGAACGCCACCCGAAGACACACCAAGCCCGAAAACCGAATACAGGGATAGCAGGCTCGTCGCCGACAGGAGGATCAGGAGGAACCCGCCGAAGCGCATGAGGAACAACGGCCAATGGAGATCCAGGGATTCATTGCGGCGCCGGACCAGCATGATCGCGTAGCCGGCGATCATCACCGGGAAGAGATAGGCCATGTGGCCGAAGAAATCCATGAACAGGCTGGCCAGCCAGGCACCGGTGCGGCCGGCATAGTTGCGGACCGAGGTATCATGCCCGATGCTCGCCCAGCCCGGGTCACCGGGGGTAAAGGTAACCAGGGCCATGGCCAGATAGATCGCCAGCGCAATCAGCGCAATAACCGCACCCTCGCGCGCGCCTTGCGCGGCGAGACGGCGAAAACGCTGCTGCTTTTCCGTAAGTTCCGGGGATGCTTTCTTAGCTTTTGCGGTTTCGGCCATGAATGCTCTGACGTGTCCGTTACTTTAACTGCCCAGGGCGTCGAAGCCTCGCATCAGATCTGTTTTCAGATCCTCGACGTCCTCGATGCCGACCGACAACCGGATCAGGTTTTCGGTAATACCTGCGTGATCCTTATCCTCGGGCGACAATCGGCCATGAGTCGTGGTTGCCGGATGGGTGATTGTTGTCTTCACATCCCCGAGGTTGGCGGTAATGGAGATCATCCGCGTGGCATCGATAAAACGCCAGGCTTCTTCCCGGCCCCCTTTGACGCGGAACGAAAGTACCCCGCCAAAGCCCTTTTGCTGTTTCTTTGCCAACTCATGCTGGGGATGGCTCTGCAGACCCGCGTAATACACGGATTCCACAGCATTTTGCTGCTCAAGCCACAATGCCAACTCTAACGCATTGTCGCAATGGGCGCGCATACGGATTGGTAACGTTTCCAGACCCTTATGGAAAACCCAGGCATTGAACGGGCTCATGGTCGGGCCTGCCGAGCGGAGGAAACCGTAGACCTCTTCCATCAGTTTATCCGGACCGACCACAACACCGCCGACACACCGGCCCTGACCATCCAGGTACTTGGTGGCGGAATGAATGACGATGTCAGCTCCGTGTTCCAGCGGACGCTGCAGCACCGGAGTGCAGAAGCAATTATCCACCACCAGGAGCGCATCGCTGGCCCGGGCAAGCCTCGACAACTCTTCCAGATCCGCCACTTCGCACAGGGGGTTGGATGGGGTCTCCAGGAACAACATCCGGGTTTCGGGGCGAATTGCCTGCCGCCATTCCTCGTAATTGGTCAGGCTGACAAAGGTGGTTTCCACGCCGAAACGGGCCAGGTACTTCTGGAACAGTACGTTGGTGGTTCCGAACACACCCCGGGAACAGATAACGTGATCACCGCTCTTGAGCAACGAAATGCACGTACTGAGAATAGCGGCCATGCCGGACGCCGTGGCCACGGCACGCTCGCCCCCTTCCATGGCGGCAATACGACCCTCGAAGGCCTGGACCGTCGGGTTGGTGAACCGGGAGTAGATGTTGCCCGGTTCATCGCCACCAAACCTCGCCGCTGCCTGGGCGGCGCTGCCATAGACAAAGCTGGAGGTGGGAAAAATCGCGTCGCTGTGTTCCAGCTGATCGGTGCGGAGCTGCCCTGCCCTCACGGCCAGGGTGTCCACGGACATACCTTCCAGGTCCGATTCCGGAATCTGGACGGTTTCTTCTCTGCGCAAGGTCATGGGCGTCTCCTGGCCAGGGTTTCCGGATGATCAGTCTTCATCGTTGTGAAGATCGATAATCCCGTTATCGGATGAGTCGCCGCCGGACTTGCTGCGTTTTTCATCCTTCCGGAGATCCTCGAGCTTGTCCAGGTAAGCGCGGTCGACGTCACCGGTGACGTAGTTTCCGGTAAACACCGAACATTCCCAACCCTCAATCTGGTCATTCACATCGCTGACGCAGGTAATCAGATCATCCAGATCCTGATACAGTAGCCAGTCGGCGCCAATCAGCTCCCGGATCTCCTCGATGGTACGGTCGTGGGCAATCAGCTCACTGGCGGACGGCATATCGATGCCGTAAACATTCGGGTAACGCACGGGGGGTGCAGCGGAGGCGAAATAGACGTTCCTCGCGCCGGCGTCCCGGGCCATCTGGACGATTTCCTTACAGGTGGTACCTCGAACAATGGAATCGTCCACCAGCATCACATTCTTGCCCCGGAATTCCAGATCGATCGGATTCAGTTTCTGGCGAACAGACTTCTTCCGCATTTTCTGGCCGGGCATGATGAAGGTGCGGCCAATGTAGCGGTTCTTGATGAAGCCTTCCCGGAACTTGACACCAAGCCGATGGGCCATCTGCATGGCGGAGGTCCGGCTGGTATCGGGAATCGGAATAACCACATCAATGTCATGATCCGGGCGCTCACGCATGACCTTCTCCGCCAGGGTCTCACCCATGCGCAACCGGGCCTTATAAACGGAGACTTTGTCGATGATGGAGTCCGGGCGGGCGAAATAGACGTGTTCGAAAATACAGGGATACAGGTGGGCCTCATCCGCACACTGCTGGGTGTAAAGCGTGCCATCGGTCTCGATATAGACCGCCTCACCCGGTGCGATATCCCGGACCAGCTTGAAGCCGGCGGCACTCAGCGCCACGCTCTCGGAAGCAATCATGTATTCCTTGCCTCCATCCTCGGTCTCACGGACTCCGTAGCAGGCCGGTCGAATTCCGTTCGGGTCACGGAATCCGATAATGCCGTAACCGGTGATCATGGCAATCACCGCATAGGCGCCCCGGCAGCGCTTGTGAACCGCCTTGACCGCGTAAAAAATCTCATCCTTGGTTGGCGTCAGTTTGCCCAGTTTCTGCAGTTCGTGGGCGAACACGTTGAGCAGTACTTCCGAATCGGAATTGGTGTTGATGTGGCGAAGGTCGGTACGGAACAGATCCCGTGCCAGCTCGTCGGCGTTAGTCAGGTTGCCGTTATGCGCCAGGGTAATCCCGTACGGGCTGTTCACGTAGAACGGCTGGGCCTCGGCGGAACTGGAGGTACCGGCAGTCGGGTAGCGGACGTGGCCGATACCGACATTGCCAACGAGGCGGCGCATGTGACGGGTATGGAAAACATCCCGCACCAGGCCGTTGTCCTTGCGCAGATAAAACCGTTCATCCTGAAAGGTAACAATGCCCGCCGCGTCCTGGCCCCGGTGCTGAAGTACAGTCAGCGCATCATAGAGCGACTGATTGACGTTGGAAGTACTGACGATGCCGACAATGCCACACATGGATAGGATCTTCTCCGAGTGTTAATACTGAATGTTAACGGGACGCGGACCTGGGTTCCACGTCTTCTTTTCCCTGACTTGCCTCCGGAGCTTCAGGAGCGACCTCGCCCTCCCCTGCCGGCTCCAGAAAACGGGCGAATTCATCGCCGAAGGTACGCCGTGACCAGTCCTCTACCACGGCGAGCCGGTTGATCATCACGGACTCCCGCCACCAGGTGTCCTGGGCCAGCGGGGTGTAACGCGTAAAAGCAATCCCGACAATCACCACAACGACGCCCCGGAGCAGGCCGAATCCCATACCAAGCACCCGATCCGTTGCCGACAGGCCCGTGACGCGGACCAGATGGCCAATCATGTTATTGATGATAGCCCCGACAATCAGGGTGCCGAAGAACAGGATGGCAAATGCGGCGATCAGACGCACCAATGGCGTCTCGACGGTGCTCTCCAGAAGGGTTTGCATCTGCGGGTGGAAAGTCCTGGCCAGGATGAAAGCGGCAATCCAGGTGACCAGTGACAGGGCTTCCTTGACGAATCCACGCTTGAGACTGATCAGCGTGGAAACTGCAATGAGGACGATAATGACCCAGTCAATCCAGATCAGCGATTCCATGAAAAACCCGGCAGAGAAAAGAAAGCGCGAATTCTATCAGGAATCGCAGCGCCACCAAACTGCAGGACGCTCATAATCCGGGATCAACGCGCTATTTTTCGCCTTCGGTAACCAGGCTGTTCAGGTTGAATGCGTCGTCCAGCACCCGCTTGGCAGCCTCGGCTTCTGACTTGCTCGCAAAAGGACCACTGAACACCCGGGTCAATACCGCGTCACCGCGGGTCAACTCCTGAAGATGGGAGCCATAACCTTTCTCCCGCACCTGGTCCCTGAGCCTGCGGGCATTGTCAGGATTCCCGAAGCTGCCCAGCTGGACCACCCAGGCTCCTTCAAGGGAGCGGGTATATTCAGCATTTTCAGGCTCACCGGCTTGCGAGTCCGCCGTATCATCGGGCTTCGGCTCAGTCCCGGCACTGGCCGTGGAACTGTCAGAGTTATCCTCAGGAGCCGGCTGCGAAGCGCTTTCCTCATCTTCGATCATCCGGTAGGCGGCAGACTGCTCTTCCCCGGTAGCAACCGAATCCTGGGTCGGCTCAGCCGGTGAAGCTGTTTCAGGTGCCCCCGACTCCTCGATTTCATAAACCGGCGGCTCCGGAATTTCCTCCGAGGGCGCGTTCACTTCCGGGAACGGAGGTTCTTCCGGAATCTGGATGGGTGTGGAGGTGCGCTCGGAATGAGGTTCATCGAAAATCATTGGCACAAAGATAACCGCCAGCGACACAAGAACCAGTGCCCCGATGATCCTTTGTTTCAGTCCATCCACGCTGCCACTCCCGTTAACCGTTCCTGTCCAGTTTACTGCTATCGCCGATACTAAACGGCTGGTTCCGATAACTCAAAGCCG
>JABURI010000167.1 GCA_014762755.1 Marinobacter sp. | reverse complement strand
CTGATTAAACGACGACTGCTGACAAAGGTGGCTGCATGATCCGGAAACTACCATCGGGACGATGGCAGGTTGATATCCGCCAGGATGGACGAGGCTCTAAGCGGCTGAGAAAGAGCTTCGATAGCAAGGCCGAAGCCAAACGCTTCGAACAGCACATGCTGCTTCGGAAGGGAGAGGAACAGGCCTGGAATCCTTCAAAGGATCGCCGCAGGCTCACAGACCTTATTCAGCAATGGTATGACTCGCACGGCCATACCCTCAAAGATGGCGCTAGCCGAAAAAAGAAACTGGACGACATCGCCCAGCGCCTTCGGAACCCCAGGGCGACGGCTTTCAAGGTTTCACATTTTGCCACCTATCGCCGTTTGAGGATGGAAAACGACGGAGTAGGGGAGAACACCCTGAACCATGAACACACCTACCTCAGCGCTGTATTTAACGAGCTCATCAGACAGGACGAGTGGACACACCCGAACCCGTTGAAGAATCTCCGGAAGTTCAAGCTGGATGAGCAGGAACTCGCGTTTCTTTCCCAGGACCAGATCAACCGGCTCCTGGAAGAATGCAAAGCCTCATCCAATCCCAGCCTTTACCACGTCACTCGGCTTGCACTTGCAACGGGTGCCAGGTGGTCGGAAGCAGAGGGCGTGACCAGATCAAACTTCACCCCGTATAGGGTGACCTACAACTACACTAAATCCGGCAAGTCCCGGAGCGTTCCTATTTCGGAAAAGCTCTACAAGGAGCTAATAGAGGAAGTCCCGTTCGTCAGTTGCAGCGCAGCGTTTCGTAAAGCCATCGAGAGGGCGGAAATCAACTTACCACGTGGTCAGCTCACCCATGTCTGCCGCCATACCTTCGCCAGTCACTTCATAATGAAAGGTGGGGATATTCTCACTTTGCAGAAAATCCTTGGTCATTCGGATATCAAGTTAACCATGCGGTACGCGCATCTCTCCCCTCAGCATCTCCAGAAAGTTGTTCGGTTTGCTCCTATAGGCTAGGTTGAATGCTGAAAGGAAGCTTATGAATATTGGAGGGGTTATGGCTTTATATTTTCTTTCATACGACAAGCGCAGTGATAAAAACTATCAACCGCTATATGACGAATTGGCCAGATTTGGTGCAAAAAGGATTTTAGAGTCAACCTGGTGTTTTAATCGGGTCAATACAAATTGCCAAAGTCTTCGGAACCACTTTTGGAGCCTACTTGATAACAACGATGGTTTAATGGTTAGCGAGGTAGTGGACTGGGCATCGATTGGAACGCTGAATACGCCGAACGATCTCTAATCCGCGTGGACACTTCGTGGACACCAGAAACGACGAAGCCCGCACAAGGCGGGCTAAGTCATTGAATTCGTGGTGCCCGGAGGCGGAATCGAACCACCGACACGGGGATTTTCAATCCCCTGCTCTACCAACTGAGCTATCCGGGCGTGTTGCGGTACTGCGCTGCAACGGGG
This sequence comes from Marinobacter sp., assembly GCA_014762755.1. Taxonomy (GTDB): domain Bacteria; phylum Pseudomonadota; class Gammaproteobacteria; order Pseudomonadales; family Oleiphilaceae; genus Marinobacter. The sequence goes on along the minus strand of JABURI010000167.1, from coordinate 7,729 downwards.
CGCTATTAAACCGGTTTAGGGTTTATGAGTCAAGGCCGGCAGGCAAAAATTTCTGAATCTTTTCAGGGTTGCTCAGGCCTTGACCAATTGCCGCTATTTCTCGGGCGGAACGTAGCCTTCGGCCTGGTCGAAGGGCTCATTATTGAAGAAGCGTTCCATCTGGGCCTGGAGGTATTTCCGGGTGTTGGGATCCATCAGGCTCAGGTGTTTTTCGTTGATCAACATGGTCTGCTGGGCCTGCCATTCTTCCCAGGCCTGCTTTGAGACATTCTCGAAGATATCCTGGCCCTTGGCGCCGGGCATGGGCGGGAAGTCGAGGCCTTCCAGTTCTTTCTGGTATTTGCGACAGAATACGGTGCGGCTCATGTCGGCTCCTGTGTCGATGTGAAAACTGGCTGAATGATAACAGATCGTTCGGGGTGGTCGCCGCCTCAGAGAAGGGCGGCTTGTTCCGGTTCGGTCAGCAGTGATCGGATGGGGGCAGGGAGGCCCAGGGCCAGGGCTTCGGCCCGATGTAACCAGCGCAGTTGATCGGAATCGGCCACCTTCATACTGCCGGTGACCGGCAGGCGGGCAGGCTGGATATGCAGGTGGTAGTGGCTGAAGGTGTGGCGGAAACCGCTGATCAGTTCGGGGTCGCCACAGTTCATGCCCAGCTGCTGTTCACAGGCTTCCGAAAGTTCTTCCGGGCCGTAGGCCGGATCGAGTTCCGGCAAGCTCCAGAGGCCGCCCCAGATGCCGCTGGGTGGTCGCCGTTCCAGCAGGATGCGGCCCTCTGTATCTTCAAGAATGACCATCCAGGTAGTTTTTTCCGGTTTGGCTTTCTTTGGTTTCGAGCCGGGGTACAGGGTTGTCTCGCCAAGCGAATAAGCCCGGCAGCCTGAGCTGACCGGGCAGCCTTCGCAGTCGGGCTTTGTACGTGTGCAAACCGTGGCGCCCAGATCCATGATGGCTTGGGTATAGTCTGTTACGCGTTCCTCGGGAGTGTGTTCTTCAGCGTGTTCCCAGAGCTGCTTCAGCACGGCAGTCTGGCCGGGCCAGCCGGGTACGGCATGGTAGCGGGCGAGGACCCTTTTCACGTTGCCATCCAGGATGGCGGCGCGCTTGCCGAAGGCCTGGGCAACAATGGCCGCGGCGGTGGAGCGGCCGATGCCAGTCAGCGATTCCAGTGCCTCCTGATCCTGCGGAAACTCGCCGCCAAATTCTTCAACCACTTGTTGCGCCGCTTTGTGCAGGTTGCGGGCGCGTGCGTAGTAGCCGAGCCCGGACCAGTGGCTGAGCACGTCATCCACCGGTGCCCGCGCCAGATCATGTACGGACGGGAACCGGGACATGAAGGCCTGGAAGTAGGGGATGACGGTGCCTACCTGGGTCTGCTGGAGCATGATTTCCGAGACCCAGACCCGGTAGGCGTTGCGGTCGTGATGCCACGGCAGGTCGTGCCTGCCGTGCTGGTCGTACCAGGTAAGGAGCTTGTCGGCGAAACGGTCGGTCATTACTGGAACAGGCCCTTGAGCTTGTCGCCCAGTTTCTCCTCGATTTTTTCCTTCACTTTTTCCTCTGCCTTGGTCTTGGCTTCGTCCACTTTTTCCTGGACCTTGGCCTTGGCGGCGTTCTCCGCAATGGTTTTCAGCGTATCGCGGAAGCGGGAGCCGTCAAAGGAACACAGGCCGGCCGGATCTTCCGAGAAATTGCCCCGGCATTCTACCGGAATCACCACGTTCTCCACGTATTCGGTCACCCGGCAGGCTGGATCCCGGTGCACTTCGCCCACGATGCGCAGACCTGCTTCGTAATCCATGGTGGTCTGCTTCATGTCCACGGTGCCCTGGCCCTCGAGCTTCATGCCAGCGAGCGAGGCCACCAGGTTCTTGTTGGCGAGGGTGTTGCCGTTGATGTCCAGGGTGCCGCTCATGTCGTTGAACGGGGTGGTGGTGCCCCAGTCGGTGGTGGTCAGCTGCTCCTGATTGACCAGGGCGATGCCCTGGCAGGCCATGCGGGTGAGGTTCATGCGCCGGAACTCACCCTTCGCCAGGTTGAAGCTGATCTGGCCGTCGGCGTTCTCTCGCAGCACGGATACGCGGTTGCCTGTAGTGGTGGCATTTACCTTCAGGTTGGCGCCGCCGCCGAGCATGTCCACTTCCGCCAGGTCGGTGAGCAGGGGCAGGGTCTGCACATTGGTCACGTTGGAGGCAAAGCTCCACTTCGGATTGTCGCTCCGGGCATCAATGGTGGCGTTGGCGCCAAAGCTGCCTTCATACATCTTGCCGCTGAATTCGTCGACCTTGAGCACACCGTTTTTGGCGGTGGTGCTGGCCTTGATTTCGTTGATGGTCAGGTTGCTGACGATCAGCTGGCCAAGACCGAAGTCCACGTCCAGCAGCAGTGTCCGAAGGGTTTCCAGCGGCAGCAGGTCGGACTCCGGGGCGGAGCCTGAGCCTCCTGTAGAGCCGGCTTCTGCCGTTTGCTGTTCTTCGCCGGCGACAGCTTCCTCACCTTCGGCCTTGGGCGGCAGGTAACGGTCCGCGTTGAGTTCGTCACCCTGCAGATTGAAGACAATGCCGCCATCGGCCAGGGTGTAGCTGCCGGAGCCATTGAAGGTGGTGTCGTCGAGCTTGAAAGTCAGGTTTTCCAGGGCCGCGGTGCCCGGTGACCCGCCGATGTCGGTGGAGAATGCGACCGCTTTCAGCACATCGGGGTCGCTGGTCTCGATGGCGGGCTGACCGAGGTTGCTCAGCAGCTGCTTCACGGAAAACTCCTGGATATCCAGGTTGCCCTTCAGGGCCGGTTTATCGCCAAAGCCCTGTACTTCGAGCTCGGTGGACAACGCCAGGTTCGCCAGGCTGGCGGTGAAGCCGGAGAGCGTGGCGGTCTCGTTTTCCAGGTTGGCCCTGGCTGAGCCGGCCAGTTCGGCGACCACGGATTTGCCGCCGAACGGTTCGCCGCTCATGTCGAACACGGCCTTGAGGCCGGAGACGGCGAAATCGTTCAGGGCCTCGTTGGCGGCCAGCTGGGCATTAATACTGCCATCAACCTTGAGCTGGGGTTTGGCGGTATCCACCTGGAAGCTGATTTCCAGGGGGAACTCCGAACCCAGGGTGATGTCGCTGGCATTGACGGCAAAGTTCTCGAGGGTGACCGCCTGCCCGGTGCTGTTGTCCGTGTAATGCACCTGGGCATTGCTGATCTGGACATTCTCCACGTTGAAGTTCAGCGGCTCGCCGCCGGAAGCGGTCTGCGCCTCTTCCTGCGGTTGTTCGGCCGGCTGCTCCGCCGGCGCCTGTGTTTGGTCCGCAGCCTGCGCAGGCTCACGCATGATCCGTGTCCAGTTGCCTTCGCCCTCTTTGTTGACTTCCAGGTTGGCCTCCAGTCCGTCAAGTACGAACGTGCTCACCCGGGGCGACATGGCAATCAGGGACCAGAAATCCACCTGTGCCACCAACTGTTGCAGGGCCACGAAGCGTTTTTCCTCCAGGTCGGCACTGACATTATTGAGTTCCAGGCCAAGGGGAATGAAGGACCACCCGATATCACCTTCCAGTTTCAGATCCAGGTTGGTCTGTTGTTCCACCGCCTTTTCTATCTGCGGTTTGTAGTCGTTCGGATCGATAAGCGCCATGGCAATCGCGATAGCCACCACGGCCAGAATAATGATGGCAACAATGGCAATCAGGAGGTAACGAACAGCTTTCATGATCACAGCTTCCTTGTTCCGGTGAGCGTCGGGCGCTTGAGGGTGAGGCCCCTGGCTAATAAAGTTAAGGATAACGCAGGGTTAACAAATTAACAGCGCAGGAGTATGACAATGGTGTAGTGATAGGCCAAAATACACCCCCTGATTTCCCCCGTGAGGGGCCATTCGGCCTCCACAGACAGTTTATAAAGACAAGAAGGAGTGGGCTGTGGCAATTACTGTGTCGATCGAGTTGAACCGCGATCTGGAGATACCCGCCGGTTACGACGAAGTCTTTGAGTTGCTGGCCGACGTACCGCGTTCCGCCAGTCATTTCCCGAAGGTCGACAAGCTGACCGACCTGGGCGACAACAGCTATCGCTGGGAAATGGAGAAAGTGGGTGTGGACAAGCATGCCATCCAGTCCGTTTATGCCTGCAAATATTACTCGGACAAGGACGCCGGCAAGATTACCTGGGAGCCGATCAAAGGTGAGGGTAACGGCGTGGTCAGCGGTTCCTGGAACCTCACGGCCAACGGCGACAACGCCACCAAGGTGAAGTTCCGTACCAGCGCGGAACTGACCGTGCCTCTGCCCAGCCTGCTTAAGCTTGCTATCAGCCCGGTGATCAAGCACGAGTTCAACAGCCTCGTGGATACCTACATGAACAACCTCAAGAAGGCGTTCTGAGCTATCACGGTCATTGATGTGGTTGCGGGACTCCGGCGGGCATAAAAGGTATAATCCGCAAACAAATTGTTTACGGCACCAAGCCGGTTTATGACGACGGAGTCTCCATGGCCGAACGTAAGGCTCGCGTAGAACGCAATACCCTCGAAACACAGATCACAGTCGAGATCGATCTCGACGGCACCGGCAAGTCCAGCTTTGATACCGGTGTTCCGTTCCTTGAGCACATGATGGACCAGATTGCCCGCCACGGGCTGGTGGACCTCAACATTGTCTCCAAGGGCGACCTGCACATTGATGATCACCACACCGTGGAAGACATCGGTATTACCCTGGGCCAGGCTTTCAGGCAGGCGGTGGGTGACAAGAAGGGCATCCGTCGTTACGGCCACGCCTATGTGCCGCTGGATGAAGCTCTGTCCCGGGTCGTGATCGACCTCTCCGGCCGTCCGGGCCTGGCCATGGATGTGCCCTACACCCGTGCCTCCGTGGGCGGTTTTGACGTGGATCTGTTCGAGGAATTTTTCCACGGTTTCGTCAACCACTCCATGGTGACCCTGCACATCGACAATCTGAAGGGCAAGAACACCCACCACCAGATCGAGACGGTGTTCAAGGCCTTCGGCCGTGCCCTGCGCATGGCAATCGAGATGGACGAGCGCATGGCGGGTATCACCCCGTCCACCAAAGGCTCGCTGTAACCGGTCACCAACAGGACACCGCATTTGACCATGAAAACCGTTGCCATCATCGACTACGGTATGGGGAACCTTCATTCCGCCCGCAAGGCGGTGGAGCACGTTGCCCCGGATGTCACCGTCCTGGTGACCGATAACGCAGACCAGATCCGGGAGGCGGATCATGTGATCTTGCCGGGGGTCGGCGCCATCCGCGACTGCATGGCGGAGATTCGCCGGCTGGAGGTGGATACGCTGGTCCGGGAAGTGTCCCGGGATCGCCCCTTCCTCGGTATCTGCGTCGGCATGCAGGCGCTGATGTCCCGCAGCGAAGAAAATAACGGCGTCGACTGTATTGGCCTTTTTCCCTCCGAGGTTCGCTACTTCGGTGACAACCTGGTGGAAAATGGCGAGCGCCTGAAGGTCCCGCACATGGGCTGGAACGAAGTCTTCCAGACCATCGATCATCCGCTCTGGCACAACATTCCCGACGGCGACCGCTTCTACTTCGTACACAGCTACTACGCCGAAGCCGAGGGCAATGCCGACATGGCTGGCCGGACCCATTATGGCGTCGATCTGGCGGCAGCGGTTGCCCGGGACAATATCTTTGCGGTGCAGTTCCACCCGGAGAAAAGTGCCCGGGCCGGCCTGCAGCTGCTGAAAAACTTTGTGGACTGGTCCGGCAAGTAACGCCGGCCAGCAGAACGAACTACACGGACATTGCTCTATGCTCATTATTCCCGCCATTGATCTCAAAGACGGCAAATGCGTACGCCTGCGCCAGGGACGGATGGATGACTCCACCGTCTTCGGCGACGATCCGGTCGACATGGCCACCCGCTGGGTGGACGCTGGCGCGCGACGCCTGCACCTGGTAGACCTGAATGGTGCCTTTGCCGGCGAGCCGGTCAATGGCGAGATCGTCCAGGCCATCGCCAGGAAGTATCCGGACCTGCCGATCCAGATCGGCGGTGGTATCCGTTCGGCCGAAACCATCGAGGCCTATCTCAAGGCAGGCGTCCAATGGGTGATCATCGGTACCAAGGCGGTGAAAGAGCCGGAGTTCGTGACTGAAATGTGCAAGCGCTTCCCTGGCCACATCATCGTCGGCCTGGATGCCAAAGACGGTCGGGTGGCCACCGATGGTTGGGCAGAAGTCTCCGAAGTCATGGCGGTGGATCTGGCCAAGCGCTTCGCCAACGACGGTGTTGATTCCATCGTCTACACCGACATCAGCCGCGATGGCATGATGCAGGGCGTGAACGTGGAAGCGACGGCGAAGCTGGCGGAAGAAGGCGGTATTCCGGTCATTGCCTCCGGTGGTGTCACCAATATGGATGACCTCAAGCGCCTGGCGGAAGTGGCGGACAAGGGCATCCTCGGCGCCATCACCGGCCGCGCCATCTACGAGGGCACCCTGGATGTGGCCGAGGCCCAGGCCTTCTGCGACAGCCTGAACGGCTGAGGGAGTTAGCATGGGACTGGCAAAACGCATCATTCCCTGCCTGGACGTGGACAAGGGGCGCGTGGTCAAAGGCGTGAACTTCGTGGATATCCGGGATGCCGGGGATCCGGTGGAAGTGGCCCGGCGTTATAACGAGCAGGGCGCCGACGAAATCACTTTCCTGGATATTACGGCCAGCCACGAGAGTCGTGACACCACCTACGAGACGGTGGAGCGAATGGCGGCGGAGGTGTTCATTCCGCTGACCGTGGGTGGCGGTGTACGTACCGTCGAGGATATCCGCAAGCTGTTGAATGCCGGCGCCGACAAGGTATCCATTAACACTGCGGCGGTCTTTAACCCGGAGTTTGTTCGGGAGGCGGCCGAGCGCTTCGGCAGCCAGTGTATTGTTGTAGCCATCGATGCCAAGCGTGTCAGTGGCGAAGGCGAGGAGCCGCGCTGGGAAATCTTCACTCACGGTGGCCGCAAGCCCACCGGGCTGGATGCCGTCGAATGGGCCCGTAAGATGGTCGAGATGGGCGCCGGCGAGTTGCTCCTGACCAGCATGGACCGGGACGGCACCAAGATCGGCTTCGACCTGGGCCTGACTCGCGCCATCAGTGATGCCGTGGCGGTGCCGGTGATTGCCTCGGGTGGCGTGGGGGAGCTTCAGCACCTCGCGGATGGCGTCACCAAAGGCGGTGCGGATGCGGTGTTGGCCGCCTCCATTTTCCACTTCGGGCAGCATACGATTCCCGAGGCGAAGGCGTTCATGAAGGCGCAGGGGATTGAAGTCCGGGATTGAGTGCATGAAGGTGGGGTCAGAAGAACGCTTTCTTCTGACCCCGTTTTCAGGGCAACCCCCGAGTGAAAGCCGAAGCCGGGGTCAGATGAAGACTTTCATCTGCCCCCTACTTTATGACCCCATAGTCACGGTCCTCCGGGGTCAGAAGAACGCCTTCTTCTGACCCCAGCTTGATCTTCCCCGCATAAGCCGGCCGAATCGCCTGTTTCTCCCCCTCCGCAAACATCTCTCGGTTCCCGTTACGCATGGCCCAGAGCCCGCTCACCGTGGCGATCGCGATGCCCTGCTCATCCAGCAGTGGTAGATGCTTTTCCAGGTAGTCCACGGTGACCTTGTGCGGATGGCCGATGCCCACCGCGCTGCCGTTCTCTTTGGCGCGTTTGATCAATAACTTGAACTGCCGGTCGACAAATTCTTCGGTCTGTTCGTGGTCGAG
>JABURI010000021.1 GCA_014762755.1 Marinobacter sp. | reverse complement strand
TCATGCCCGGCCTGATCAACATGCACGGCCATGCCGCCATGTCCCTGTTCCGGGGAATGGCCGATGACCTGCCACTGATGACCTGGCTGAACGACCACATCTGGCCGGCGGAACACCAGTTCATTGGCGAACAGTTCATCGCCGATGGCACCCAGCTGGCCATGGCCGAGATGCTGCGCACCGGCACCACCACCTTCTCGGACATGTACTTCTTTCCCGAGCTCGTTGCCCAGGCCGCCCACGATGTCGGCATGCGGGCACAGGTGTGTTTTCCGCTGATCGACTTTCCCACTGCCTGGGGCTCAGGACCCGAGGAATACCTGAGGAAAGGGGCCGACCTGATCGAGGCCTGGAAAGACGACGAATACATCACGCCGGCGATCGGCCCCCATGCGCCCTACACCGTTTCTGACGGGCCACTGGCCGACGCGCTGGCGCTCTCGGAAGCCACCGGCGCCCGGGTCCAGATTCACCTGCACGAAACCGCTTTTGAAGTGGCGGATGCCGTCGAGAAATTCGGCCAGCGGCCAACCGGCCGAATTGAGGAAAAAGGGCTGCTGGGCCCCCGCACCCAGTGCGTCCACATGACCCAGATCGATGATACCGATATCGAACGACTGACCATAAGCGGCGCCCATGTCATCCACTGCCCGGAGTCCAACCTCAAGCTGGCCAGCGGATTCTGCCCGGTTCAGAAGCTCATCGACCACGGCATCAATGTCGCCATCGGAACCGACGGCGCCGCCAGCAACAACGACCTCGATCTTTTTGGCGAGCTACGCAGTGCCGCCATGGTCGCCAAGGCCGTCGCCGGAGACGCCGCTGCGGTGTCTGCGCATCAGGCACTGGCCATGGCGACCATCAATGGTGCCCGGGCCCTGGGTCGTGAGCACGATCTTGGATCCCTGGTACCCGGCAAACTTGCCGACATCATCGCCATTGATCTGAGCGATCCGTTCCTGCAGCCGGTCTATGATCCCGCCTCCCACCTGGTGTACAGCAACCACGCCCGGGCAGTAAGCCATAGCTGGATTCACGGCGTACCTCAGTTACAGGATGGCAAACTGACCCGGATCGATGTGGCCGACCTCATGCTAAGGGTCAATGACTGGCGTGACCGTATCCGGCAATATCAGGCCCAGTAACCGTATTCAGACGTTTTCCAGGCAGAGACCAACATGACCAATCAGAACGTAGACCGGAATGAAATTGCCAAATTCGAGGCCCTGGCGAGCCGCTGGTGGGATCCCTCCAGTGAGTTCAAGCCGCTGCACGACATCAACCCGCTGCGGCTGAACTACATCGACGAGCGGGTCTCCCTGGCCGGCAAAAAAGTGCTGGACGTGGGCTGCGGCGGTGGCCTGCTGTCCGAGGGCATGGCCCAGCGCGGGGCCCACGTGACCGGCATCGACATGGGCGAGGCGCCTCTGTCCGTAGCGAAGCTCCACGGTCTGGAAAGCGGCGTCAAGGTGGACTATCGGCAGACCACGGTGGAGGACCTGGCCCGCGACCAGGAACAGGCCGGCCAGTACGACGTGGTCACCTGCCTTGAAATGCTCGAACATGTGCCGGACCCCGCTTCAGTGATTCGGGCCTGCGCCGCCATGCTCAAACCCGGCGGGCACCTGTTCGTCTCCACCATCAACCGGAATCCCAAGTCGTTCCTGTTCGCCATCGTCGGCGCCGAGTATGTGCTGAATATGCTGCCCAAGGGCACCCACGAGTGGAAAAAGTTCATCCGCCCGTCGGAGATGTCCGACCACCTGCGCCATGCCGGTCTGGAAGTGCAGGAACTGACCGGGATGACCTACAACCCGATCACCAAGGTGTACAAACTCGGCCGGGACGTGGATGTGAACTACCTCATGCACGCCAGGGATGCCCGTGACGAATAATTCGAAACCCTCGGTGGTGCTGTTCGACCTGGACGGCACCCTGATCGATACCGCGCCGGATTTCATTCGCTGCCTGAACCAGCTGCGAGAGCAGCACGGCCTGGCGCCCCTGCCGCCGGAACAGATCCGCCGCTCTGTCTCCAACGGCGCCCGCGCCATGATCCGGGTGGGCTTCGGCCTGGAGCCGGAACATCCAGAGTACAAGGCAAAGCACACCGCTTTTCTGGACCTCTACGAGGCCGGCGTCGCCGTTGAGACCTCGTTATTCGAGGGGATGGAGGAGCTCTTGCAGAGCCTCGAACAGCGGGGAATTCCCTGGGGCATTGTCACCAACAAGCCGGTACGCTTTGCCGCTCCCCTGGTGGAGGCTCTTGGCCTTGCCCAGCGCTGCGCCGCCGTGGTCTGTCCAGACCATGTAGCCCAGCGCAAACCCCATCCGGAAGCCCTGTTCCTGGCCTGCACTCAAATCGGGGCACAACCGGAGACCGCCATCTACGTGGGCGACCATGAGCGGGATATCGAGGCTGGCCGCAACGCCGGTATGCGGACCATTGCCGTACGTTACGGTTACATCGAGAAGCCGGAGACGGTTGATTTATGGCAAGCCGACCTCATAGCCAATACCGTCAGCGATCTGGCAAAGCTGTTACAATAGCGCCCCAAACGAATCCGTATCCGGCATACAGACCGGCAACAACCTGAAACGGAGACAGGTTATGCAAGATTACCAAGCACCCGCCGATCTTCTGCAGGACCGCATCGTGATGGTGACGGGTGCCGGCAGCGGCATCGGCCGAGCAGCGGCCAAGGCTTACGCCGCCCACGGAGCCACTGTGATACTGATGGGCCGCACGGTGTCGAAGCTCGAGGAAGTCTACGACGAAATCGAAGCCGCCGGGCACCCCAAGCCGGCCATCGTGCCGATGAATTTCGAAGGTGCGGCGGTGAAAGAATACGAAGAGCTGGCGATGACCATCGAGGACAACTTTGGCCGACTGGATGGTCTGTTGCATAACGCTGCCATTCTGGGCAACCGAAGCCCGGTGGAGCTGTACGATCCGGAGATGTGGAACAAGGTCATGCATGTGAACGCGACGGCAACGTTCCTGCTGAGCCGCGCCATGATCCCCCTGCTCCGCAAGTCGGACCAGGCCTCGGTGATTTTCACGTCTTCCGGAGTGGGCCGGAAAGCCAAAGCCTACTGGGGTGCTTACGCCGTTTCCAAGTTCGCTGTGGAGGGGTTGAGTCAGCTGCTGGCCGATGAGCTGGATGACGAACGCCATAATATTCGCGTCAACAGCCTGAATCCCGGCGCTACCCGGACCAACATGCGGGCCAGGGCCTACCCGGCGGAAAACCCGCAGCAGAACCCGGCGCCGGAAGACCTGATGCCCATCTACCTGTACCTGATGGGCAAGGACAGCCAGGGCGTCAACGGCCAACAACTGGACGCGCAGCCCAAGAAATAATGGAACTCTATTTCTACACAACATCCCAATGCCACCTGTGCGAACTGGCAGAAGCCCTGCTGGTGAACACCCCCATGCCGGAACCGATCCCGGTGGACGTGGTGGACATTGCCCAGTCTGAAGAGCTGGTCGAACGTTACGGTACCCGCATTCCGGTACTGCGCCGTAACGACACCGGTGCGGAGCTGGACTGGCCGTTTACCAGGGACCAGTTACTGACCTTTCTGCAATGAGGATTTCCTGACATGTTGATGGTTATCTCCCCTGCCAAGACGCTGGACTACGAGAGTCCACTGGCAACGGAAAGCTACACCCAGCCGGACTTCCTGGACGATGCCTGTGAACTGATTGACCAGCTCAAGGAACTGGAGCCACACCAGATCAGCAACCTGATGAGCATCAGCGACAAGCTGGGCCAGCTCAACGCCGAGCGGTTCCGCACCTGGCACACGCCGTTCACGCCGGAGAATGCCCGGCAGGCCGTGCTGGCGTTCAAGGGTGACGTCTATACCGGGCTGGACGCGGAAAGCTTCAGCGAAGACGACTTCGCCTTCGCCCAGGAACACCTGCGCATGCTCTCCGGCCTTTATGGCATTCTTCGCCCCCTGGATCTCATGCAGCCCTACCGACTGGAAATGGGGACAAAATTCGAGAACAAGCGCGGCAAGGATCTCTATGCCTTCTGGGGTAGCAAGATTACCGACGAGATCAACCGCCTGCTGACCGAGGATGATGGTGTCCTGGTGAACCTGGCCTCCAACGAATACTTCAAGAGCGTGAAGAAGAAAGACCTCGATGGCCGGCTGGTTACGCCCCAGTTCAAGGACTGGAAGAACGGCCAGTACAAGATGATCAGTTTCTACGCCAAGAAAGCCCGGGGCCTGATGTGCCGCTATGCCATCCAGAACCGCATCACCCAGGCCGACGACCTCAAGGGCTTCAACCTCGAAGGCTACTATTTCAGCGAAGACCAGTCCGACAAGAACAACTGGGTTTTCCTGCGCGACGAACAGTAATTTCAGTTGTTATCGGAGTCATAAATGAACGAAGCAGTCTTTTCCCAGATCGCCATGCTGGTGTTTCTGACCGGCCTTATTGTCTGGATGGGTTTTATCGTCTGGGATCTCGCCAAGAAATCCCAGGCTGGCAAGTTTGGTACCATTGCGTTGTTTACCGTACTTGGCGCCGGCGTGGTCGGCTTTATCGTCAAGACGGTGCTGGTCGAGATCATGCAAATATAGCGTGATACCCGTCACTTTACGGCCGCCGCCCGGTGGCCGTATCATCCTTCCCCCCTTTTCGAACCATCACCGATTCAAATCAAGAGCAAGGACCGAACCTGATGTGGTTTCGTAACGCCCGTGTATTCCGTTTCACCAAGCCGTTTGATATTTCCCCTGAAGAGCTGGAAGAGAAGCTCCAGGCCGATGCTTTCAAGCCCTGTGGCCCCCAGGAAACCAGCCGGCAGGGCTGGGTGGCACCGCTGGGCAAGCATGGCGAGCAATTGGTGCATAGTGCCAACGGCTACCATCTGATCTCCCTACGCAAGGAAGAAAAGATCCTGCCGGGACCGGTTGTGAAGGAAGCCGCGGAAGAGCGGGCCGAGGCTATCGAGATCGAGCAGGGTCGTAAGGTCCGCCGCAAGGAAAAGGACGAGATCAAGGAACAGGTGATGCTGGAAATGCTGCCCCAGGCCTTTTCCAAAAACCGTCGCTGCTATGCCTACCTGGCGCCTCAGGACGGTGTTCTGGTGGTGGATGCCGGCTCAGCCAAGCAGGCGGAGGATCTGGCCTCCACCCTGCGCAAGAGCCTGGGCTCCCTGCCGGTGCGTCCGCCCGCCGTGGAGCAGTCGCCTGCATTCACCTTTACCGGCTGGCTGAACGAAACCATCGACCTGCCCGCCAGCATTACCCTGGGTAGCGAGTGCGAACTGAAGGATCCCTCCGAGGACGGCGGCGTCGTGCGCTGCAAGGGACTGGACCTCAAAGCCGACGAAATCCGCAACCACCTGGAAGCCGGCATGCAGGTCACCAAGCTTGCCGTGACCTGGGATGAGAACGTCTCCTTTGTGCTGGACGAAGAGCTGGGCATCCGCCGCCTGAAATTCGGCGAAACCCTGCAGGAGCAGCTGGATGACGTCGACGCAGATGATGCCGTGGCGAAGTTTGATGCCGCGTTCAGCCTGATGACGCTGGAGCTGGCGCGGATGATCCCGGGGCTGCTGGAAGCCCTCGGCGGCGAGGATCGCTCGGCGATTGTCGAAGAGTGAAAATGGGGTCTGAAGCAGCACAGGGGTCTGAAGAACTCGTTCTTCTGACCCCATCTTAGGGCGGGACCTCGGAGCAAGACTTGAAAATGGGGTCAGATGAAAGCCTTCATCAGACCCCGGTTAGAGATGCGCCCCGCGCTTCTTCAGGCGCTCCTTCTGCCAATCCTTCTCCGGCTCGTTCAGCACCAGCCGAAGATCCATCACCTCTTCCTCGGTGTTGTACTTGATCTCGAACCCCAGGTGTTCGGCCAACTGCAGCATCGGCCGGTTATCGGGCAGCACGTTACCAACCATCTCCATGGTGCCCCGGGCCTGGCAGTAGTCGATCATTTTCTGCATCAGCGCCACACCCAGCCCCTCGCCTTTCATCTTGTCATCCACCATCACCGCGAACTCGCAGCGCAGATTATCGGCGTCAGTCCAGGTACGTACCGTTCCCAGGGTTTCCTCGCCCTCACCATCCTCTCTGGGTGCGTTGGCGATAAACACCATTTCCCGGTCGTAGTCGATCTGCACCATCTGGGCCACGTCTTCCCGGGAGAAGTGCTTACGGTACTGGAAGAACCGGTAGCGGATCGATTCCGGTGACTGGTGCTCATGAAACTCCCGGTGCGCCGGCTCGTCTTCCGCCAGCACCGGCCGGATGATGACCCGGCGGCCGGACTTGGGCAGCACAATCCACTCCTCCAGCTCCCGGGGATACGGCTGGATAATCGGCCGGGTTGGAGTGTCGTCCAGATTGATGGCAATGTTGACCGCCACCGCCCCACTCTCGTTGAACAACAGCGGAGAAATTTCCAGCCCCTTGATCTCGGGAATATCGATCACGATCTGGGACAGGGTGACGAGCGTTTCGGACACTGCCCGGATGTCCTCTTCCGGCTTCAGACTGTGCTCGTTCAGCAGCTTGTACATGTAGGTACGACGCAGCAGCTCACGGGCGAGCACCATGTTCAGCGGTGGCAGGGCAATCTGCCGGTCCGTCATCACATTGATCTGGGCACCCGAGGCCCCGCACACCACCAGCGGCCCGAAATCGGCATCCCGGGTGATACCAACGCTGAATTCGACCCCGCCCACGTGCTGATAGGAGCGCTGAACGGCAAACCCGAGAAATCCGCTGTTGGGGAAATGCTCCTGGTATTCCTCCATCAGGAAACGGCAGGAATCCATGATCGCCGCCTCGCTGTTGAGCTTTTTCACCGTGCCCTTGTGTCGGCGCTGGGTCGGGCTCAGATCCAGGAACGGATGGCAGGCCTGCTCGTGCACAATGGTGATGTCCACCGGCCTGCGCTCTACCGCAAAGGCTTCGAGTACCTCCTCGATGTCTTCGCAATAAATGGTATCGATGGTGTTGATGCCGTAATCCCGGATAACCTCCCGGGCTTCCCGGTTGGACAGGTGGCGACGGCCGGAACGCAAAGCATTGGCCACCAGGCGTCGAGGCCGGGCCCGTTCGGCAAAATGATCGGTAAAGGACTCCGGCGTCTCGGTGAGCAGCCGCTGGACCCGCTGGTGCCGAACATGTTGCATGAACGCCATCACCGCCTTCTCCGGATTGAAGAACGACGGAATACCCGCCCGGTAGAACTCCTCCCGGGCTTCCATCACCGTGCTCTGGCCAAGCCAGCAGGTGAACACGTTCAGTCTCGTGCCTTTCGATGCCTGTACCACCGCATCGGCGATCTGCAGGCTGTCCTCGGTCAGGCTCGGGGCGTACATGACCAGCACGTTGGCCACTTCCGGGTCCTTGGCGAGGGTCTTGATGGCCTGGGCGTAGAGCTCCGGAGAGGCATCGTAGTTCAGGTCGATCGGGTTCTTGCGGGTCCAGTACGACGGCAACAATTCGGCCAGGGATTCAATGCTCTGCTCCGACAACTCCGCCAGTTCACCCCCCAGATCCGCCAGCCGGTCCACCGCCAACACACCGGGGCCCACACCATTGGCCATGATCGCCAGGGATTCCCGGCGCAGGGGCCGCATGCGGGTCAGAGTTTCGAGCGCGTCGAACATCTGCCCCAGACCATCCACCCTCAGGACACCGGCCCGCTGGAGCATGGCATCGTAAATGGGATCACTGCGTTTCAGGCCCGCGGGCAGCTCGTGGTGGAACCACTCGGATTCCGGCACCCGCCCGGACTTGACCGCAATCACCGGCTTGGTCCGCGACGCCACCCGCACCGCCGACATGAAGCGCCGGGGATTGGGCACGTTCTCGATGTGCAGCAGGATGGCTCGGGTCTGGGTGTCCTGGGCCAGGTAATCGATCAGGTCATCATGATCGATGTCCATGCCATCGCCCAGAGTCAGAAAGTAGGAGAACCCCACCCCCCGGGCAAAGGCCCAGTCCAGTACCGAACTGGCGATGGTGCCGCTCTGGCCCACAAACGCCACGCGCCCGGGAATAGCACCCATGTGAGCGTAGGTAGCGTTCAGACTGCGCGCCGGCACCATCAGGCCGATGGTGTTCGGCCCAAGCACGCGGATACCGGTCTCCTTGGCAGCCTCACGCACCGAGTACATCAGCGGCTGCCCGGTCTTGCTGTGGGTCCGGGACATACCGCCGGTCATCACGATGGCGGTTCGCACCCCGGCTTCACCCAACCGTTTGATGGTTTTCGAGACGGTATCAGGCGGGGTACAGATAATCGCCAGATCCGGCGTGAAATCCATTTTGGCCACCTTGGGCACGCAAGGGACGCCGTGAACGTTCTCGTAGCCGCTCTGGTTGATCACCAGTAGCTTCTGCGTGGGGTAGCCGCCACCGAGAAGGTTCCGCAGGACCATGCCACCAAGATTGTCGGCGCGCTCGGAAGCACCAATCACGACGATGGAACTGGGATTGAAAAGACTTTCCAGGTAACGGGTGCTCAAGGTGGTCTCCTCAGAACAGCCCCCGCCGGGCCGGTTCAGGTGATAACGTCAATAAAACAGGTTACTTATCTGTGTACATCTTATCTTAGGCCTTCCGGTATTGATGTAAAACGGCTATCACACCTATAAGACCAAAGAAATACGACGGACTGCGGTTTTCCCTGATAACATTGATGAAAATACAAGCATATTCGGGACAGACAGAGACGTATGACCACGGCATTCTTTTCCCACGACGACTGCATGAAGCACAACATGGGCCCGGACCATCCGGAATGCCCTGAGCGCATTTCCACGATCCTCGCCTACCTTGCGGACACGCACCTCGAGCAGGATCTGGACTGGGTTCGTCCCGAAGAGATTACCCGTGACCAACTGCTGGCCGTGCACCCGGAAAAGTACCTGCAGCAACTGGAACTGATGGAACCGACCCGGGGCCGCGTCTTTACCGACCCGGATACCGCCATGATGCCCGATACCCTGAGGGCCGCCCGACTGGCTGCCGGGGCCAATGTCCAGGCAGTCGACATGGTGATGAGCAGCCAGGTCACCAACGCATTTGTCTGCGCGCGCCCACCCGGCCACCATGCCGAGCGCGCCAAGTCCATGGGCTTCTGCTTCTATAACAATGTAGCGCTGGCTGCGATGCGGGCGCTGAATTTCCACCACCTGGACCGGGTGGCGATCGTGGATTTCGATGTGCACCAGGGCAATGGCACCGCGGACATCGTCGGCGG
>JABURI010000020.1 GCA_014762755.1 Marinobacter sp. | reverse complement strand
TTCACTTACACGCGATGCCGTCAGGGGCTCTTTCACCTCTCCTCCTTTTACGACGTTATCCCTGCCATTGTCTCGTCGATTCGACCTGCCCTCGGCATTTAATCCAAAAGTTCGCTAGTAATGTCCGTTCAGTCGCAATGTAGCTCTTATGGAGCGGCATTCAGACTGATTTAAAGGTTTGTCTGTAAGGTCGTCTTGGAATTTACGGCGAAAACGCTGATTCATGTATCTCAGTCAAATAGCCAGGATGATATTGAATGAACAAACGACTGTTGTTGTGGGTGCTGATAGTACCCGGAGTCTTGAACGTCATGCCTTCGGCGGCAGCCACCACCGGGGAGAGCGTTTCACTCAAGGAGTACCAGCAAGCCAAGGCCAGCCAGGCTGTCTCCTTGAATGAGGCAATGGTAATGGCATTTGAGAATAGCCCGGTGTTGGCTTTGAGGCGGGCTGCGGTGTCCATGCAGGAAGCTGACCTCGATCATGCCAGCCGCTGGGCGCCCAGCAACCCTGAGCTTGAGCTGAGTGGCCGTGACAATCCAGATCAGGCGGATCAGGCACTGAATTACGAGGTTCGGGTCACTCAGGAAGTCTGGATGGGCAATCGGGGCGATCTCGGTCAGTCGCGTGCTCAGAGCACTCTCACTTCTCAACAGCAGGAACTTGAATACCTGAAGGTGGCGACCAAGGCCCGAGTGCGGTCGGCCTACTTCAAGATTCTGCTTGCACAGAAAGAGCTGGAAACGGCAAGCCGCACCGTTGAGCTAATGCGGCGAACCAAAGAGCTGGTTGAGGTGTCCGTTGAGCGGGGCAAACAGACCCGAATTGACCTCAATACCGCTGTCATTGGCTTGGCAAGAGCTAAGAACCAGAAGGCCGAAGCGGAGCAAAAGCTTAGGCAATCAAAAATTGACCTGACGGAAGTTCTTGGGGTGTCCCCCTCTGATGCGGTAGAGGTCTTGGGAGAGCTCATTGTAGCTCGTGCCAACTTGCCACCAACTAATCGCCTGGTCGCGATGGCTCAGCGCCAGAGAGGGGATCTGAAGGCGGCAGCAGCCAGAATTGCTGCGAATGAGTCCGGCCTGAAACTGGCCAAGAGTCTAACGATTCCGAACCTGAAAGTGTTCGGGTTCTACGAGCGGGAGGAAAGATCCAACCTTTTTGGTGCGGGTGTGTCGATGCCTCTGACCGTGTTTCATGACTATTCCGGTGAAAAAAGGAAGGCCTCGGCTCAGTTGAAAATCTCCGAGCTTGAGGCCGAAGCGCTGCGTTTGGCGACTGAACGCCAGGTCGTGTCTGCTGTAGCTCAGTACGAATCCGCCGTACGCAGACTGCGCCAGATGAACGAGTCGATTCTCGAACGTTCGGAGGAAACGCTGCAACTGATGCAGAAAGCTCTTCAAGCGGGAAAAGTCGATGCCTCCGATGTCCTAGCTGCCCAGGACAATCTTTTGTCGGTGAGGAAGGAATATGTCCAAGTGCAACACGACTATATCGATGCCGTCCGGGCGTTGGAAGTGAGCACCGGTGGTGCCCTTTCAATGTCATCCGGTTCCTGATGGCAAGAAAATTAATGGTTGAACGTTCTCTTATATCGAAGGTGTTTAGATGATTCGAAATATGCAGATAATGTTTGTCGCGATCAGTTTTCTGGTCTATCAGCCACTGGCGCACGGCGCCGAGGAAGCCGAAGGAGGGCAGCACCAAAAGGGTGAGGCTGGGCACTCGGCTGAAGGCAGTGAGGCCCGCGAAGTTCATCTCACCCCAGAGCAGAGGGAGTTGCTTTCCGTGCAGACTGTAACGGTGCCCCGAGGCCGAGCTGACAATATCGTGACTGCGCCAGCTGAAGTTCATTACGTTCCGGATCGCGTCGCTGAGGTAGGGCCGCTCCTGCAGGGAAAGCTTACGAGACTGGCTGTTGATCTTGGGGACCAGGTTGAAAAAGGCCAGTTGTTGGCCGCGCTGAACAGCGTTGAGTTGGCTCGCATTCGTTCTCGCCTAAACTCGTTGAAAGCTCGGAAAGAAGCCGCGACTGCGGAGTATCAGCGAGAAAAGCAATTGCGGAGTGAAAGCTTCACCAGCGAAGAAGAGTTCCTGGACGCCAAGGCTGCTTATCTTGAAATTACAGCGGAGTACGATTCAATTCGTGAGCAACTGGCGGTTTTTGGCAGTGATTCGTCAGGCGCTGATAGCAGTCTCGCACAGTACGCGCTCCGTTCTCCTATTCAGGGGCGTATTGAGCGCATGGATGCCAGGTTGGGCCAAACCTTAAGCTCTTCAGATACGCCCTTTACCGTGGCTGATACCTCTGTGGTGTGGGTGATGTTGCAAGTTGCCGAAACTGACATTGGCAGGGTATCCGTCGGAGATGAAGTTCAGGTCTTCTCAAAGTCGGTTGAAGACCGCTTTCACACCGGAGAAGTGTCTTGGATCTCAAATGAGCTTGATGAGGAAACCCGCACCATTCCGGTTCGCGTTGTACTCGAATCCCCCAACGGCGACCTTCGTCCAAATACCTACGCCACGGCCAGAATCATGACTGAATCGGCGGCATCACTGCCCCTGGTTCCACACGATGCCGTGCAAACCATCGATGACGAGTCCGTTGTATTTGTTCCGGGTAATGAAAGGGGAGCCTACAAGGCGGTTCCAGTCACTCTTGGCAAGGAGGCTAACGACTGGATAGAGATTAAGTCCGGCATCAGCGCAAACACGGAAGTGGTTTCAGTGGGCGCTTTTGATCTGATGTCGGCCATTACCGCCAGTGGCCGCAGCGCCGCTCACGGACACTAATACTCGGGGGGAGCATGATCAACGCAATTGTGAATTATGCGCTGAACAATCGTTTGATGACGCTTGTTTTTGCTATCGCCGTGATCGTTGCCGGCATATTTTCATTTCAAAAACTGCCGGTGGATGCGTTTCCGGACGCGACACCGACCATGGTTCAGGTGTTCACTACCAGTCCTGGTTTGTCGCCAGTTGATATCGAAACGCTGATTTCCTATCCCGTTGAGATCAGCATGTATGGAATTCCCAAGTTAGAAAAAGTGCAGAGCACGTCGATTTTCGGACTTTCGCGGGTGACCATCTATTTCGAAGATGGCACCGATATCTACTTCGCCAGGCGGCTAGTTAACGAACGGCTATCCGAGGCCAAGCGCCAGATTCCCGAAGGGATGGGGGAACCCGAACTCGGGCCCATCGCAAGCGGTCTTGGGCGCATCCTGATGTATTCCTTGGAAACTGAGGATAAAGAGCAGTACAGCCTGCAGGAAATCCGCACGATCCAAGACTGGATTGTCAAGCCACAGCTCAGAACCGTGCCGGGTGTAACCGGTGTCCTGTCCATCGGCGGCGAGGTAAAACAATACCAGGTCAATATCGATGCGCAGGAGCTTCAGGCAAGGAACTTGACGGTGTCTGATATTCGCGGCGCTCTCACCCAGAATAATCGTAACGTCGGCGCCTCTTTCATTACGCGAGGCGGTGAAGAGTACATTGTTCGCGGTTACGGTTGGGTCGACTCAGGTTACGAAGGCATCGAAGACATCCAGAACATCATTGTGTCCAAGAGTGAGGGTGAGTCCCCTATTTACGTCAAGGATGTGGCGGAGGTTGGGCTTGGGCCAGCGATTCGCCGTGGGGCAGAGGTGTCCTCGGGTGAGGAATCCGTGGGCGGTTACGTGATGAAATTGATTGGCACCAACACCAGTCAGGTGCTTGAGGACGTCAATGCGAAAATCGACGATCTGAACAAGTCCCTCCCAGAGGGGTTGAAGATTGAAGCGTATTACTCTCAGGCAGACTTGGTGGGCAAGGCTATAGGCACTGTCGAGAAAGCACTGCTTGAAGGTTCGGTTCTGGTACTGGTTTTTCTCTATCTGTTCCTCGGAAATGTTCGTTCCACACTGATCGTGGTGGCGACATTGCCGTTGTCTGTACTCTTTGCGTTCATTGCCATGCGCATGTCGGGCCTGTCGGCCAACCTGATGAGTCTGGGGGGGCTGGCTATCGGCATCGGCATGATGGTGGACGGCGCTGTCGTGATGATAGAGAACATCTTCCGACACCTTGAGGAGCGATCCGATGAAAAGGTCAGCGTTTTGAGGCTTGTAGGTGAGTCCGCTCGGGAAGTGGCTCGTCCGATCGTGTTTGCGATTGGCATCATTATCATTGTTTTTTTGCCGCTGTTTACCCTGCAGGGCGTTGAGGGCAAGCTGTTTTCGCCCATGGCCTACACCATCAGCTTCGCGTTGATTGGTGCGCTGCTACTCGCGTTGACATTGGTGCCGGTTCTGGCCTCGCTCTCATTCAAAATGGGTGGGCAACATAAGGAGCCGAAGCTGGTTCTGTTCCTGAACCGGTTATACAAGCCGGTGGTGAATACTGTCGTCAAAGTCCCTAAGATTGTGATGGGCGTGGCCGTCGTTGCTTTTGCAGGCAGTCTTCTGCTCTTTCCCTATCTCGGAAGCGAATTCGTTCCCACGCTCAGGGAAGGCACGTTCCAGATTCGCTCGACACTGCCACCTGGAGCCAGTCTTGAATCCGCCATCAAATATGGCAAACGGATTCAGTCCGTTGTAGATGAATTTCCAGAGGTCACCGGCACCTATGCCAGGATCGGTCGTGCCGAAGTGGGTGGTGATCCTGAACCTGTGAACGTTGTCGCGACGCTTGTCAATCTGAAGCCCCTGGATCAGTGGCGAGAGGACGTGAGCTATGAGGATCTCCAAAGCAGGATTGCAGAGGCTTTGGATGAACGGGTCCCGGGGCTTGCCAACAATCTGTCCCAACCGATTCAGCTCAGAACCGACGAACTCCTGTCAGGCGTTCAGGCGCAACTGGTTGCCAGCATTTTCGGCGATGACCTAGACGAGTTGGGCCGGATCGGCAGGGAGGTAGCGGCCCTGGCGAATGATGTGCCGGGTGCAACGGATGTGCGCGCGCAGCAGAGTGCGGGTAAAAAACAGATCGTTATTCGCCCCGACCGTGAAGTGCTGGCGCAGTTCGGCATCAGCATCGATAACCTGATGAGTACGGTTGAAACCGGTATTGGCGGTAAAAGCGCCGGGCTGGTTTTCGACGGTGTCCGGCGATTTGAGATTTTCGCCCGGCTGCAAGAGTCCTATCGCGGGTCCATCGATGAAATCAGGAAGCTTCCCCTTAGGGGCAACAGCGGCGAGCTGATACCGCTTTCACGGGTGGCAGATGTTGAGATGTACGCGGGACCCAAGAAAATTTCACGCTCCAATGCCAGTCGGCGACAGTACGTGCAGATGAACGTACGTGGTCGCGATATGGGCAGTGTTGTTCAGGATTTGCGCAATCGGATTGAAAAGCAAGTGGACATGCCGCCGGGGTATTTCGTGGAGTTCGGTGGTCAGTTTGAGAACCAGGAAAGGGCCATGGCGCGGCTGGCGATTGTTGTGCCGATTACCCTGGCGCTTATTTTCCTGCTTCTTTTCTCCGCATTCAGCAGTCTGCGCTATGCGGCGCTGATCTTCATGAATGTGCCCTTTGCGGTTACTGGTGGCATTGTCGCGCTTTTTGTGACGGGGCTTTACCTCTCCGTGCCTGCAGCGGTGGGGTTCATCGCTGTGTTTGGCGTAGCCGTACTGAACGGTGTGGTGATGGTGAGCTACATCAATCAGTTGCGGGACGAAGGCTACGAAGTCATTGAAGCAGTCAAGCTGGGTGCTCAACGCCGTTTGCGGCCGGTTCTGATGACAGCCTCGGTGGCTATTCTGGGGCTGATTCCCTTGTTGCTGGCCGACGGTATTGGTTCCAATGTCCAACGGCCGCTGGCGACGGTTGTGGTTGGCGGTCTGATCACCTCAACGCTGCTGACGCTGGTGGTGTTGCCCAGTGTGTACCAGTGGTTTGCATCCGAACGTCGTGACGTTGAAGTCTGATAGGCAGGAGAAGGTTTATGTACGAAATAAAGGCTTATGTCAGAGAGGTGATGGCGGAGCATGTGGTTGATGCTCTAGCAAAAGTCCAAGGAGTGGCAAGCATTGCCGTCGTGTCTCTCAACGAATTTGGCCATCTGGTCGGTGATGAGTCGCCTCTGGAGAAAGTGAAGATGGTCAAGCTGGAAGTAGATGTAGCGACCGAAACTGTTGCCGATGAAGTTGTGGACATCATTGTGCGAACGAGCAGGACCCGGGATGGACACCCGGGGGACGGCAAGGTACTGGTATCCCGCCTGGTTCGGGCTGTTCGCATCGAGGATGGTGCGGCCAACGAAAGCGCACTTCAACCCACTTCAAGCTAGTTCTATTTAAGCTGGATGGTGGCATCGCGGCTGTGCTGGTCGCGCGAGCCGCCATCACAGCTCCATTCCCGGCTGAAAGATTTCAGACCTCGCCTAGGCCGCCCGCAACGAGTCGAAAAGCTCAAATTGCTTGTTTGATCTTGCGCGAAGAGAAGACAATGGTGGCGTAGGCATAAATCAGTAACTTTAGCATCGTCCGTGGATTGAGCGGCGAGTTGCGCCGGCCGACCACTTCATGTTCGTGTTGCGGCGGAAGCGGCGCTTTGAGAATGGGTCAGTCTCTAAAAAGTCGAGGCTCCAACTACAACAAACCCCCGCCGTAATGACGAGGGTTTATCAGCAATCTGAGCCCCAGCCTCGGGCTCTTTGCTGTCGTGACGTAAACGCGAAGCCACCCGGAAATCAGGCGCCATCCGGTTGTTCGTCAGAAGTTGACGCTTATCCCCAATGAAGCGGTGCGTGGTAGGTTTGCCATGGCGCCATCGGGCAAACGTGAGACAATTTGCTGCTCATCGAACACATTGTCCACTTTCAGGAAGACATCCGCACTGGCGGTCAGTGCGTAGCGGCTGATGAAATCAACCAGGAACAGGGACTCGGTCTCGTCCAGTTTCGTGGCGGTGTTGTTGCAACCTGCGCTGACGCACATTTCATCGACGTAGGTGGCCACAAGGTAGTTGTCCCAGCCACTTGGGTGTTCCATGCCTGTCCGGAAGCTCATCTGGTTTTCAGGTACGTCTTTGAGCTGCTCACCTTTTGTCAGGCCCGAGGCAGCATTGTCCTTGCTGATTTCCGCTTGGGTAAAGGTGTAGGTAAGGCTAACCGGAAGGTAGAACTCGCCCGCCCGCGTGCCGGTCTGGAGCTGGAACTCAACACCGGAAATTTCAGCCTCGCCGGTTACAAAACTGCCAGAGGTGGCGCCATTGCTGCACGGCGATCCCACGGAACAGTTTTCGGCCTTGTTGGAGAAGTCGCTGTAGAAGCCGATCATTTCCGCGAAGAACGCATTGCCAAAGTACCGGAGGCCGGCCTCCCAGTTCTTGCTGGTTTCCGGCTCTTCGTTTGCCTTGGCACCACCCCCGAGAGGTGAGAAACCCCGGTGTACGCCACCCAGAACCTGCCAGCTTTGGGATAGGTCATAGGTAAAGGAAGTGCCGGGCAGGAGTTCAGCACTCTCATTGGCGCGGGTGCTGTCGATGGTTGTGCGGCCGGGATCCGCGTATTGGGTGCGACCGGTTTTCACATCCTCGTAGCGCAGGGCGAGGTTAACGCTGAGCTTGTCCGTCGCCTGCCAGGTGTCGAGCGCCCAGAAGCTCAGGGCCTCGCCGGTCTCAAAGCGATTATTGCTGCCCGTGGGGGCGACAGTGTTCTGGAACACCAGAGAGCCGTTGACCTGGTCATAAACATCGACTGGCTGGAAACGATCCATTTCATCTTCGTGGTAGCGGGCGCCGAAATCAAACTGGTGGCTGCCCATGTCGACATCAAAGTTTACCTGCACGCCCTCGGACAGGTAGTCCCTGGCGTTGTTTTTGTAATCCAGACCGCTGGCATCAACTGTGCCGTCCAGAATACCCTGGGCATTGGCGTCGCCGCCGTTTGCCGAGTCGATGATGCTTCCGCCGCCGCTGAGCTTGAACCAGTTCCGCTTGAAGTCGTTGCGATAGAGGGTGGCCGTGCTGCTTACGGTGTTACTCCAATCGAACTGATGGGTCAGGCTGATACCGGAGTGGGTATTGTTCATCTGGTCGATGCTGGACAACCCGTAACGCCGGTTCGGATCCTGGCTGAAGTCCGCATCGGTCAGGCCGAGGTAACTGGAGTTGGAGGTTTCCTCGGAGTATTGCAGCTTGGCGGTCACGCTCTGGCGCTCTCCCTGCCAGCGTAGTTTGCCGACATAGTCTTCGATATCAAAGCCGGTATCGCGGTTGCTGCGGTCAATTTCCTTGAAGCCTTTCGCGGAGCGCTGGACGGTCTCAAGCAGGTAGCCCCAGTCGCCGGCCGTGTCACCGTAGGTTACATGAACGTCGGTGGAGCCGCGGTCGTTGGTGACGGACTCAATATAGCCCTGCCGCTGATCGGGAATGGGTGTGGAAATCAGGTTGACGACACCACCGGTGGTTTGCGGGCCATAGCGCAGCAGCGGGGCACCCTTGAGCACTTCCAGCGAGGACATCCGCTTCAGCGTCGGGAAATAATAGGCGGCCGGATTGGAGTAGGGCGCCGGTGCGATAAGAATGCCATCTTCCATCAGGGTGACATTGCTGCTGCGCTCGGCCGTGGCGCCGCGGATGCCGATGTTAGGTCGCAGACCCAGGCCTTCCTCTTCCCGCACATAGACACCCGGAACGGTTTTCAGTACCTGGTTGATGTCGGTCTCAACTTCGGTTTTCATCTGCTGCTCACCAACAACGTAGCCTGACCCTGGCAAGGTCTGGACGGCAGAAGCATCGCCAATGATTTCCATGGGTTCAAGCATCTGGGGCTGGTTATCTCCGGCGGCCCAGTTCAGACCCGGGGCAAGGCTGATTGCCACGGCCAGTGATAGTCGGCAAGGTTTAAACATGTGGTTATTCTCCGTTATCATTTGCTGGTGGTAATGCAGGTGCAAACAATTCGCATTTCTGTCTATAAACTTTACGGCTCTGTAACTATCGAGTCAATAGTCAATGCTCATGGTGCGGGAAGGTGTCACCAGGCTGAAAACGGTTAACAGCCTTTCCCTGATTACTCGGTCTGAGGGTTATGCCGTGAGCCATCCTGGCGCCCCGGTTGACCTGCTGGCCAGTCGGGCGATGAACCGGTTCAAAACATGGCAGGTCAAAAGCTTATGTCGCGCAGGCCCTAGGCGATTTTTCTAAAATAGGCTGCAAATTCAAACTCATTTCAAAGTTCACACTTAAGATTCCGATCACTTCCTACCTCGTCACGGGCTTCTTACCGCCCATAATTTTTGGCTACTAATTGCTTCGGGAGAACGATGATGAAGGCAAGCAAGCACTCGCCTCGGGCGTTGCTGTGTTCAGTACTATTGTCC
>JABURI010000137.1 GCA_014762755.1 Marinobacter sp. | reverse complement strand
GCGCTCCGGCACTGGTGCCCGAGATGCAATGAATCGGGATCTGTTCTTCCTCGAACGCCTTCAGCACGCCAATGTGAGCAATGCCTTTGGCTGCACCGCCGCCGAGGGCCAAGCCGATGCGGGTGTTAAAGGGATTGAGTTTCATGCACGAACGCCTGTGAACCTGGTGTAGGGAAATCCGTCCCGATTCTATGCCTGTCCCGGATTAATGTCTCGGTTTCGGGTTACCCGGGTCCGTGAAGACCGTAAGTCTGGCTGGAAAGTTCATTGTTTTGCTCTGCCTGGCTCTGATTTTTATGCCAGTGGGTAAGATCCGGATTGGCGGTATTGATGCCAAACCCGAGTTTTCCCTGTTGTCCTGGTTTGCGATGCTGTTCGCCGCCGGCATGGGCACGGGGCTCATGTTCTGGTCTGTCGCCGAGCCGGTGGCCTATTACACCGATTGGTACGGCACGCCTCTGGGTGTCGAGCCGAACACGGCAGAAGGTGCCCGCCTGGCCATGGGGGCGACCATGTATCACTGGGGCCTGCACCCCTGGGCGATTTATGCGATTGTTGGCCTTTCGTTGTCGTTTTTTGCGTTTAACTAGGGCCTTCCGCTGACCATTCGCTCCGCCTTCTTCCCTTTGCTTGGTGACAAAGTATGGGGCTGGCCGGGCAATGTCATCGATACTGTCTCCGTTTTGGCCACGATCTTCGGGCTTGCCACATCGCTTGGCTCTGGTGCCCAGCAGGCGGCCTCCGGGATTTCCTATCTGTTTGACATCGAGAGTGGTCTCAATGTCCAGATCGGTGTGATTGCCGGTGTCACGGCGGTCGCAACCCTGTCGGTAATCCGCGGGATTCACGGGGGCGTGAGGCTGCTGAGTAACGCCAATATGGTGATGGCGGGTCTGCTGCTGGTATTTGTTATCTTCGCAGGTCCCACCCTGGCGATCTTTCAGTGGCTCTGGGACACCACCGCCTCCTACGAATCGAACATGTTTGCGCTGAGTAACCCCTTCGGCCGTGAGGAGGACACCACCTGGTTCCACGGCTGGACCGTGTTTTACTGGGCCTGGTGGATTTCCTGGTCACCGTTCGTGGGCATGTTCATAGCCGGGTATCCAGGGGCCGCACGGTACGTGAATTCGTGACGGCAGTGCTGATCATTCCTACCATTATCACGGCATTCTGGATGAGCGGCTTTGGCGGCACGGCGCTCGAGCCCAAGGCCCAGCGGATCTTCTGGGCGGTGACCGAGGGAAGTATCGCCGGTTCCTTCCACCGATTTTGCCCATTTTTGAAATTTACAATCATCCCGAGCTTTACTAGGTTTTGGTGAACGGCAGTGAAAAGAACGCCCGTGCGTTCAAAATCCTGAATCGAGCCATATCGCCATGCTCAGATCCCACCACCATCGATGGCTCAGTCCACTATTATCAGCTGCCTTTCTGGTTGGTTTTTCGGTATTCAGCACTATTGCGTCCGCCCAACGATCCCCTCTCTGGAAAGAGGTCGCAGGCTGGGATGTCCGAGTCGACGAATCGCTCGAGGACAGCTGCTTCATATTTCGTGTCTACGAAGGCCAGACGATACTCCGGATGGGTTTTAACAAGCTGGCCGGGAATAGTTACCTGATGCTGGGGGATAAGGATTGGGCATCCCTGGAGCAGGGCAAGACCTACGATCTCACCTTCCAGTTCGATCAGGAGGAGTCCTGGGTTGGCAGGGCCACTGCCATCGACTTTCATACCCTGGTGGGGCTCTGGATGAACATTGACGAGCCTGCGTTTTTGAGAGACATGGCGGAAAAACACGTTCTGGCAATCCGGTATCGAGGAATTCCCGTTGCCCGCTTGAGCCTGCAGGGCAGTTACGCTGCGCTCATGGAAATGGTGAACTGTCAGGAGCTCGTAGACGAGGCCCGCGGTGAGGCCGACCCGTTCGAGCCGGAGTTCGAAAGAAACGAGGGGGACCCTTTTGTGATGTAGCCATCTCTTTCATTGCCTCCTGATAGCACCATTTCTATAATCGCTGGGCGGTCCGCTGCCTGATTGCCGCTTGGTGATCGGAACAACTCCAAGAAGAAGGAAATCGCTATGACGAATCGTCGCACACTTCTGGCTGCCGCTGTGGCGGCTACGTTCCTGTTCAGTGGCGCTTCCCACGCCGAGTACAAGGATGAATACACCGTCTCAACAGTTCTCCCGTCTGCCTTCCCCTGGGGCCAGGCTGCCGACAAGTGGGTGGAGTTGGTGAAAGAGCGCTCTGACGGGCGCATCAATATGAAGATTTACAGCAACTCCCAGCTGGTCTCGGGTGACCAGACCAAGGAGTTTTCCGCGATGCGCTCCGGGCTGATCGATATGGCGGTCGGTTCTACCATCAACTGGTCGCCCCAGGTGCCGGAACTGAACCTGTTCTCCCTGCCGTTCCTGATGCCTGATTATGCCGCCATCGATGCCATTACCCAGGGTGAGGCAGGCGAGGCGGTCTTTGCTGCCATCAAGAAGCGCGGCGTGACACCGCTGGCCTGGGGCGAGAACGGTTTCCGCGAGTTGTCCAACTCCAAGCTGACCATTGATGAGCCGGCCGACCTGGACGGGCTGAAAATCCGTGTTGTAGGTTCTCCGCTGTTCCAGGATACGTTTACTGCTCTGGGCGCGAACCCCACCCAGATGAGCTGGGCCGACGCCAAGCCGGCTCTGACCACCGGTGCCGTCGATGGCCAGGAGAACCCGCTGTCGGTGTTTGACGTGGCGCGTATCGATCAGGTTGGCCAGAAATACCTGACCCGCTGGCACTACATGGCGGATCCGCTGGTGTTTGCCGTCAGCAACCAGGTATGGGACCAGTTCTCCGAGGAAGATCAGGCCCTGCTGAAGCAGGCGGCGATTGATGCCGGGCAGTGGGAAATCGAGAAATCCCGCAGTGAAGTGGACGAGACGCTGGCCGCGATCAAGGAGCGTGGCGTGGAGGTCACCGAGTTGACCCCGGAACAGCGGGAAGCCTTTAAAGAGGCTACGAAGTCTGTCTATGACAAATGGTCTTCACGTATTGGCGAAGATCTCATTAAGCAGGCACAGGATGCGGTAGCCAACCGTAACCAGTAATTCGGACCTGCCCCCGCGCCCGCCATCACTGGCGGGCGCTTGTTCCAAAACGGAGTTCCCATGCCGTCCCGTTCTCCCAAGTTTC
Source organism: Marinobacter sp. (assembly GCA_014762755.1). Classification (GTDB taxonomy): domain Bacteria; phylum Pseudomonadota; class Gammaproteobacteria; order Pseudomonadales; family Oleiphilaceae; genus Marinobacter. The sequence goes on along the minus strand of JABURI010000137.1, from coordinate 6,207 downwards.
GCCCTGAAGCCTGGTTGGCCACCATTTCGCTGATTGCAATCTGCGGGATCAGCCTTGGTAACGTGATCGTCCGCTACGCCACGGATGCGTCGTTCGCTTTTACCGAGGAGTTTTCGGTGTTCTGTCTGGTGGTGCTCACCTTTGCGGGGGCGGCGGTGGCTGCGCGTCATAACCAGCACATCCGGATCGAACTGATTGAACACTACCTGCCGCCGTGGGCGCGCAAGGTGGTTTTTGTCCTGCAGTGGGTGGCCGGTGTGACCGTTGTGGGCATCATGACCTGGTACGGCAGCACATTCGCCTGGCAGGAGTACCAGTGGGAGTCCCTGTCTCCGGGGCTGGGTCTGCCCAACTGGATCTATGTGATCTGGCTGCCGCTGTTGTCCGTGGCCATCATCATCCGAATGACCCAGAATCTTATCGACCGCCTGAGAGGCAAGACAGATCCGGAGGCCATTCATGAGTCCTGATCTGTTGATGATTGCCAGCTTCCTGCTGGCCCTGCTGATGGGTGTGCCCGTGGCCATTGCCCTGGGTGTCGGTGGCGTTGTCGGCATTGTGGCCGGATTGCCGCCTGCCATGCTGGGAACGTTCGGTACCAATACCTACAACAGTGTGGCCAAGTACCCACTGATTGCGATCCCTCTGTTCATTCTGACCGGGCTGATTTTCGAGCGCGCAGGTGTGGCCGCCAGCCTGGTCCGTTTCGCGCAGGCGATTATCGGCCCCCGCCACGGTGGGCTGACAGTGGTCGCGGTGCTGGTGTGTCTGATCATGGGCGGCATGAGCGGCTCGGGCCCTGCCGATGCGGCGGCGGTGGCGATGGTGATGTTGCCGAGCATGAAGAAGGCGGGGTACCCGCAGCCTTTCTCCGCTTCGCTGATTGCGGCTTCTTCGTCGACGGCGATTCTGATCCCGCCCTCCATTGCCTTGATTCTCTATTCCATTGTGGTGCCGGGAGTGGATCTTCGGGCGCTGTTTGCCGCCGGGCTTTTCCCCGGCATTCTGGCGGGCGTGTCCCTGTTGGCGCCGGCGTTGTATTTTTCCAGGAAGTATCGCTGGGAAGATCCGGAAACGGTGGAGCGCCCGCCGTTGTGGCCGAGCTTCAAGGCAGCCCTGCCGGCACTGTTTGCACCGGTGATCATTCTCGGCGGGCTTCGTTCGGGGCTGTTCACGCCCACGGAGGCCGCTGTCGTTGCGGTGACCTACGGGGTGCTGGTCGGTTGCCTGCTGTACCGGAATCTGGGGCTTCGGGATCTGTGGAATCTGATGACCGAGGCGGCCGTTACCTCCGGGGTGGTCATGTTCATCATTGCGCTGGCCGGCATCTTCGCCTGGGCGGGTACCACCCTCGGTACTTTCCAGCATCTGGCGGATGCACTGCTGTCACTCTCTGAAAACGGCTGGGTACTGCTCGGCCTGGTGATGATTCTGGTACTGATTGCCGGCATGTTGCTGGATGCGATTTCGATCTACCTGATCCTCATCCCGATCGTCCTGCCGCTGATGAATCATTTCGGCTGGAACCCGATCTGGTTCGGCATCCTGCTGGCGATGAACATCGCCATCGGGCAGTTTACGCCCCCGGTTGCCGTTAACCTGATGGTCACCACCCGCATTGCGAACATCCGCCTGGAGCACACCATTGGCTGGTCGCTGGTCTTTATCGCGGCCATGGCCTCCAGCCTGCTGCTGGTGATGCTGATGCCGGGCATTGCATTGTGGTTGCCGGAGAAGCTGGGTTATGTGGTAGGGGCGTGGTAGGATCTTTAACCGCATCGTCAGGGCTCGGATCGCCCTGTTGGCGATGCGGTGATTTCAGGGACGACAATTAACGCAAAGGATGCGCTATGAGCAAAGCGATTGTTCTGCTCGGAGACATGGGCTCCGAGCACCAGGGTTTTCCTCCCACGCCGGTTATTGCCGGCTCTCCCGATGTTTTTATAAACGGCAAACCCGCCGCCCGCGTGGGTGACCCGCTGGCACCTCACTCCAAACCGAAACATCCCCCGCATCCACGCACGATTGCCAGTGGGTCCAAGACGGTGATGATCAATGGCAAGCCGGCTGCGATAACCGGTGGCGCGATTTCTTGCGGTGGAGTGACGATTGGTAGTGGCAGCGTTATTGTGGGTGACTAACGGGCGCGGATGACTCAACGGCCAGGGCGGCGATAGTAACCCGGGCCAGATGAAGCCGGAAAGTTAGCTTGTGAGGGCGCAACCTATTCGTCCAGCGGTTGGTTGCCACGGAGTACTGTCCCTTTTGATCTGCGAGCTGCGAACTCAGGCAAAGTCGTACTCACCGCCTTTTTCCAATGCCCGTTGATACGCCGGGCGGGCATGGGCCCGCTCCACCCAGGCCGTGATGTTGGGGCGGTTCTTGCCGACAATCCCCCGTGCCACCGAAGCTTCCAGTGGGAAGCTCATCTGAATGTCTGCGCCGCTGAGTTGATCCCCGAGAAACCAGGTGTTTTCCGCCAGGTGGGCTTCGACAAAGTCCAGGTGTGTCTTGATCATCGGACCGATGAAAATCTGATTGGTTTTGTCTGAGATTCCTTTTGCCACTGGCTTGATGAAAAACGGCATGGGACTGGTTTTTACCTTCTCAAACACCAGCCGCATGACCAGCGGCGGCATCAGCGAGCCTTCGGCGTAATGCAGCCAGTAGGTGTAATCCAGCCACGCCTGCCCGCCGGCCTCCGGTAGCAGGGTGTCTTTGCCATAGGTGTGGGCCAGGTATTCGATGATGGCGCCGGACTCTGCCACCACGAGGTCGCCGTCGGTGATCACCGGAGATTTGCCCAGCGGGTGGACCTTTTTCAGGCTTTCCGGCGCGAGCATGGTCTCCGGGTCACGCTCGTAACGCTGGATGTCGTAGGGAACGCCGAGCTCTTCGAGCATCCAGAGAACGCGTTGTGAGCGGGAATTGTTCAGATGGTGGACCGTAATCATGCAGAAACTCCGTTCGCATCAAAAGAATGAGCAGCGTAACAGAGTAGGCTGCAAATGGCCGTTTGGTTCACTTCGTTTCCTGTTTTATGGCCTGAGCAGCTTGCCGGAGAACCATCCCGAGGGGGCGCTTTTCATTTGCACTGGCGAATGGGCTACCATGACGGGCCTTGGAAATGTACCGACCCCAGAGAAACTGTTCTCATGCCGGAAGATCCACTGAAAACCCTGTCCGACCTTGCCAGCGACGCCCACGCCCGCATTCAGGCCACCCACCAGCATATCAATCCCGTTGTAGAGGTTCGTCGCGGGATGCGGGATGCCGGCATTCCTGCGGATGTCATGACCATTGACTGTTTGCGGACCCGCCGGCGCATCACGCTCATCCTGCACGATGAGACGCCGGGCGTGCTGCTGTATCAGTTCGTGACCATCGAGGATGAAGTGGGTAACGACTTCCAGCAGATGGCGCTGACGGACATGACCGAGCACAGGCTGTTCGAGTGGATTCAGGCATATTTTACCTGATTAACGCGCGACTCGGGCTGACATCGAAGTAAAATCGGGTAACTAACCCGCTACATCTACCTCCTCGCAAGATGCGAGCAGGTACCTCAATCCACAATACAGGAGGCCGGTTATGGCGGAACAATCACTCAAGGAGCAACTGGGCAACGCCGTCAAAGAGGCAATGCGAAACAAGGATAAAATCCGGCTTACCACTCTGCGAATGGCTCAAGCGGCCGTTAAACAGATCGAAATTGATGAGCGCCGTGAGCTGAGCGACGAGGACGTTCTCAAGGTATTGGACAAGATGCTCAAGCAGCGCCGCGATGCCGCCAGCCAGTACGATGATGCGGGTCGCGAGGAGTTGGCCGACAAGGAGCGCGCGGAAATGGTGATCCTTGAAGAATTCATGCCCGCGGCTCTGACCGAAGATGACCTGGATGCGCTGATCCGAATGGCCATCAGCGCAACCGATGCCCAGGGCATGCAGGACATGGGACGCGTCATGAATGAGTTGCGTCCGCAGGTGCTGGGGCGTGTCGATATGGGGCATCTGAGCAAGAAGGTGCGGGCAGCACTGGCCGGCTGATTTTTGCCCTCGACGCCACCGCAAGCCGGGAGGCGACCTGGGATCAGGCCTGTCACCTGCAAAGTGAGCTGTTTCTGGCGACCCGGGATCTGGGCGGGCTGGCCATCCAGCTGTGTTATTACCGTGGCTTTGGTGAATTCAAGGCCACGCAATTTGTGACTGAAACCGGTCAGCTGATGAACCTGATGAACGGAGTGTCCTGTCGCGGTGGGCTTACCCAGATCAGCCGTGTGCTGGCCCATGCCGTGAAGGAAACCCGGGCAAAGCCGGTCAGGGCGGTGGTGTTCATCGGGGATTGTTGCGAGGAGCCCGTAGACGAGCTTTGCCATACGGCCGGCGAGCTGGGGCTGCTGCGCACGCCGGTGTTCATGTTCCACGAGGGTGCAGATCCCCATGCAAGGGCGGTGTTCCAGCAGGTGAGCAAGCTCTCAGGAGGCGCTTACGCCCCCTTTGATCGTAATAGTCCTCAGGTTCTGAAGGATCTTATGGCCGCGGTTGCGGTCTATGCATCCGGGGGCGCCAAGGCCCTGCAGGACTTCTCAAGCCGTAGCTCCCCGGAGGTCAAGCGCCTGACCCGGCAGATCAGATAGCGCTTGTAATAAACTGTCGATGGGCTGATGAGCCCGGGGTGCCCGAGTGCCACTAACGCTACTGGTTATCGTCTTGTCGGTGGCTGCGTGGGTCTGGCTGCGCAACCAGCCGGCGAGCCAACGCAAACCCGCCATTCTCAAGCTGGCCCTGATCGCCGGGGTCGGCGTGCTGGTTCTGCTGGCCGTTACCGGCCGTTTGCAAATTCTGTTTGCCGCCTTGGCGTTTCTTTACCCTCTGCTGCGTCGAATGCTGCCGTCACTGTTGACCGGGCAGTTGGGCAGTGGCGGACATGGTGGGGCCCAGGCCCGGACGGGCAACCAATCCCATGTGGCCGGTGATATCCTCGAAATGACCCTGGACCATGACTCCGGAACCATGAGCGGCAAGATCCTGAAAGGCCCCATGGCCGGTCGACGGCTGGCGGATCTCGAGGAAAGCGAGTTTATCTCGTTGTTGCAGTACTGCCGGCATCATGACGATGACTCCGCCCGGCTACTGGAAACCTACCTTGACCGCCGCTTCGGCGATTCCTGGCGAGCCGATGATACGGCCAGCGCTGACTACGGTGAAGCTGGTGATCAGAACCACTCAGGCAATGCGGGCGGTCCTCTGACCGAGAGCGAGGCCCTGGACATTCTGGGGCTGCAGTCGGGAGCCAGTCGGGAAGAGATCATCCGGGCCCATCGCCGGATGATGCAGAAGGTGCACCCCGATCATGGCGGCAGTAACTATCTGGCGGCCCGGATCAATGAGGCCAAGGAACGTCTGCTAGGCTGATTAAGCTGGCAAGCGTCAGGAGTGCCAGACAGAACCGACCACGATGATTATGATCATGGGGAGGGCGTTCCGCCTGGTGTCGGTCATCCCTTGGAAGATCCCTCGTGTCGCATTGAGGGCCGGGCCGCGATGACGAACACTACGTCGCTCGCGTTCTCCGGTACCCAGGTGTGCATGATTTCGAACCCGGCCTCTTGCAGATGGTTTACCAATTCCTGTTTAGATAAGAACTTCACGAAGGGTGCGAAGCCAAAGAGTCTTGCGATGGCGGCAACCGGGCGTAGCCAGGACTTCGTGTCTTTGAGGCAAGCGGTATTGCTGACGAAGATACCGCCCGGTTTGACCAGAGTGAGCACCTTCCGGATTGCTGCTCCGGGGTCTCTGATCAGGTGGAGAAGGTTCAGGCAGAGCACCGCATCGAACTGCTGATAAAGTTCGTCCAGGTCGTCAAGGAGAGCGACGCGAAACTCGAGATTGCTGACGTCGGTATGGCTGAGCTTGTCCCGCGCAATCTCGATCATGCGATGGGAGGCATCCGTCGCCAGATAGGTCCGTACCCTCGGAGCGTGCACCAGGGCGGTGGAGCCGGTCCCACAGCCAATTTCAAGCACGTCCATGTCAGGGCGGAAGTATCTCTGGGTGATCTCGAGTTTGGTGCGATAGGCCGCTTCATCCGTCACCGGGCGCCTTGCGTAGCGCTCTGCCGTTCGGTTCCAGAACTGTACTGATGAATCCATGAGGGCTCCTGATGAGCTGGCGGTTCAGGTTAGGATGGGGCCATTCTATATCTGC
>JABURI010000227.1 GCA_014762755.1 Marinobacter sp. | reverse complement strand
TTCAATCCCGGCCGTCTCTATAGCTGGTTGTAATTATGCAAACGAATCTGGTTCAACAATTTGCCAATACTCCCGAAGGGCAGGAGGCAGAGTCCATCCTGAGGGCCTGTGTGCATTGTGGCTTCTGTACCGCCACCTGCCCGACCTACCAGGAACTGAACGACGAGCGTGACGGTCCCCGGGGCCGGATCTATCTGATGAAGATGTTCCTGGAAGGTGAGGAAATCACCGAGAAGACCCGCGACCATCTGGACCGCTGCCTGACCTGTCGCAGCTGCGAGACCACCTGTCCGTCCGGTGTGCAGTATGGCCGGCTGGTGGATATCAGCCGTGGTCTGATCGAGAAGGAAGTGCCCCGGGAGCCGAAAGACAAGTGGCTGCGCTGGGCCCTGGCCCGCGTGATCCCGAACCGTCAGCTGTTCGGCCTGATGCTGCGCATGGGCCAGGTTTTCCGCCCGGTCTTGCCCGAAAAACTGCGCACCAAGGTGCCGCCGCGCAAGAGCGCGAGCCCCTGGCCCGCAGCCAGCCATAACCGGGTTGTCCTCGCGCTGGCCGGTTGTGTGCAGCCGTCGGCAACCCCGAACACCAACGCCGCTGCCGCCCGTGTTCTGGACAAGCTGGGCATCACCATGGTGGAGGCGCCGGAAGCCGGCTGTTGCGGCGCGGTGAACTACCACCTCTCCGAGCATGAGAAAGGCCTCGAGCGGATGCGCCAGAACATCGACGCCTGGTGGCCTGCTATCGAGGCCGGGGCCGAGGCGATCATCATGACCGCCTCTGGCTGTGGTGCCATGGTGCAGGACTACGGTCACCTGTTGAAGGACGATCCGGTCTACGCCGCCAAGGCCAAGAAAGTCAGCGAACTGTGCACCGACCTGGGTGCCTTCCTGCTTCAGCAGGATCTGGAGAAGCTCAAGCTCAACCAGAGCCCGGGCAAGGTGGCCTTCCACTGTCCCTGTACCCTGCAGCATGCCATGAAGCAGAGTGGGGTGGTGGAACAGGTGCTGACCAAGGCCGGCGTCGAACTGGCGCAGACCAAAGACAAACACCTGTGCTGCGGCTCCGCCGGCACCTACTCGGTGTTGCAGCCCGAGCTGAGCCAGAAGCTGCTCGATAACAAGCTCAAGGCCCTCACCGTGGACAACCCGGACCGCATCGTGACTGCCAATATCGGTTGCCAGATGCACCTGGAGACCAAGTCACCAGTGCAGGTGAACCACTGGATCGAACTGCTGGATCAGTGAGGGTGCCGTAAAGCCGGGGTCTGGCTTTATCTCAGGGGTCTGATGAACTCGTTCATCTGACCCCAAGTTCAACTCAGCCCCCAACTCGGCTATAGTCTGACTCCGAGGTGAAAACGGGGTCAGATGAACAAGTTCATCAGACCCCAGGCAAAAGCCCAACCTCCGGGGTCAGAAGAAAACCTTCTTCTGACCCCTCCTTCAAAAATCCAACTTCACAGGACGTGAACCCATGCCAAGGATCAAGGCCACAGCCCTGCTTTGCCTGTTAGCCACGACACCCGCCCATGCCGAAGTCTACCGCTGGACAGACGCCAACGGTGCCATCCATTTCTCCGACAAGCCTCCCAGGCGCCTGCCTCACAGCGAGCTTGAGCTCCGGGAACCGGTCACTGTCCCCATGGCTGAGAACCTCCGCCAATCCCGGAATATCTCGGCGACCCGGGATGAAGTGCAAACCATGCTGACGGCCTCGGATAGACCTCAGAAGCCCCAAAGCAGCCGCCAGAGCGATGATAAACAGGCGAAGACGTGCGACGGTTACCGGAATAAGCTCGACCGAATCCAGTCCCAGCTACGGGCAGGTTACAAGAATGATCGCGGCAATAGCCTGCGGGAAAAACGGCGGCGGCTGAGCAAGGCCTACAGCCGGGAGTGCATTCTGCGTTAGTGCCCCGCCCGGCATAAGCGAATTAGCCAGGCGGGAAATCAGGCGGCCCGCTTGAAACTGGCCAGCGCCATCGCCGCGGTCACGAACAGCCCGCCGAACACCCGGTTCATCTGCCGCTGCCGTTGTGGCGTGGTCATGAACCGGAACAGCTGGCTGGCCAGCAGGGCATAGCCGAGCATCACCAGGCAATCCACCAGGATCAGCGTGGTACCCATGGTGATCAGCTGGGGGCCGTGGGGTGCCTCGGCGATCAGGAACTGGGGGAAGAGAGCTATCAGGAATACGGTAGCCTTGGGGTTGGTCAGGTTCACCAACGCCGCATTCCAGAACTGCCGGCGGTGGCTGATGGCACTCTGGTCCTCCGCGACGGCTTCCATCACCGGCTCCCGCCATTTTTGAATTCCCAGCCAGACCAGGTAGGCCACACCCACCCACTTGATGACCATCAGTGCGGTAGCCGAGGAGGCGACAATGGCGCCAAGGCCTGCGCCCACCAGGACAATCTGCGCACCATAGCCCAGCTGAAGGCCCAGAATGGCCGGCAACGAACGTTTGACCCCATAGCGAAGGCCGTTGCTCATGGTATTCACGGCGCCTGCACCGGGGGAGACGCTGATCAGGATTGCCGCCACGAGGAAGGTCAACCAAAGGGTGAGTGTCATTCCTTACGCTCTTGAAATCTCAGGGGGTGTTATAATAACGCTTGTTTGAATCCAGCCATTAATGAGGAGTAGCTGAAATGGCCAAAAAACGCGCCAAAGCCACCCGGCACAGTGCCGTGCAACGGGAACTCAGAACGCCAAAATACCAGATGCGGGTTGTCGAGGACAAAACCAAATACAAGCGCAATCGGGACAAGTCTGTGCGGATGGAGGATTTTCGCAAGGCCGCTTGATCGTGGTTTTACGAAAATCCTCCACCTCTTATTCCTTGAAATACACCACCTGATGGCTGGTGGCCAGAAGCCGGCCGTCGGCACTCCAGACTTCGGCACTCTGGTCGAAGAAGCCCTTGCCGAAATGCAGCCCCCGGGCATGGCCCAGCACATGGGCAGTACCCAGTTGCCGCAGTTGTTCTGCATCCGCATGGAAATACGTGGTCATCGCCACCGTGCCGATCGGGACCAGCTTGGGCCGGCGAATGTAGATTCTCGGGAAGAATACATCGCACAAAGCCGCCAGAGATAGATAGTCCAGGGGCCTCGGTGGTTCATCCCGCATCCAGAAAAGGCTTTCCGAAGGATGGTTCTCACTGGGCTGTCCCCCCAGTGCACCCTCGATAAACCGCATGTCGTAGCACCGGGTCCAGATTGGGGCGCCTTTACGCATGGGTGTCTGACCTACCGCTTCGGCCGGTGGTACCTCCGGGAAGCTTGCGTCCGTAGCGCTCCAGGTATCCCGCCCCTTGGCGGTCACCGCCGTGGCAAAGGCAACCACTTCGTCCCCCTGAACAAGCTCCACAAACCAGTGCTGGCTGCTACGGTTGGTCCGGATTGGTCTGGCCCTGGCCTCGAACTGACCATCGGCAATGGGGGCTGCGAAGTGCACGGTGAGGGAGACCGGCTCTCCCAGCAGCTCGTCATGGCTGAGGACGGCATTGAGCAGGGTAGCGCCGGTCACGCCGCCAAAAGGGCCTACCATATTCTGGTAGGCAGGGCTCGTCTGCCCTGTGTAGACGCCACTGCCGACGGGCTGGAGTGACACCGCTTGATCAAACGCGTGGGACGGCGAATTCATCGTTACCTCGTTGTTCCTGTTTTTGTTTAGCTTGCGAAGCGTCTAGTGTAACAAAAGCTTCACAAAGGGCCATGCCGTGGCTGGTACCCTGTACGGTCTGGTTACACAAGGAAAGTCGGGAGTCAGGCCTCAATGAGGATCATTGCTTTTTACAGCCCCAAGGGTGGTGTTGGCAAGACAGCGGCGGCAGTCAACATCGCATATCTTGCAAGCCAGGACAATTGCCGAACCCTGCTCTGGGATCTGGACCCTCAGGGCGCCTCCAGTTTTTACCTGGCGGGCGCGGAAACGGTGAAGGGGCGCAAGTTATCCAAACTGCTCGAGGGCAAGGCGCCCATTGCCAGGTTCATCCATGATGACGTCTATCCCGGGCTGGATTTCATACCCGCGCATTCCAGTTTCCGGAACTTCGACATCAAGCTGGAGCAGGAATCCGGCGGTAATGTGCTTCGGAATATGCTGGCGCCTCTCTCTGAAGACACGAGCCTGGTCATCCTCGACTGCCCGCCCACGCTCTCCCGGCTGACCGAGCAGGTGCTGGAGGTGGCGGACCGGGTGTATGTGCCAGTGGTCCCGACCTGGCTGGCCTTGAACAGCTGGAACCAGCTGCAGCAATTCGTGAAGGACAAGAAGCTCGGTGCCCGCAAACTGCGTCCCTTCTTCTCCATGGTCGATCGCCGGAAAAACCTGCACAAGGAGGTCGTGGAGCAGGGTGATGAGGTTCTGGCGAACAATATGGGCGTCGCCGTCCCTTATGCCAGTGTGGTCGAGCGAATGGGCGAAGAGGGGCTGCCACTGGAATTGTTGGCTCCGCATAGCCCGGCTGCTGACGTATATCGGCAGATATGGGCCGGCATTCGAAGGGATTTGTGGAAGCGGAGGTAGGGTTGGAGTCTTGACCCCGTGCCCGGTGTGCACCTTCCCTGGCGCATCATAGTCAGTTCCTGTCGGGCATCAGGACTCCGGGAAAGCAGTCCAGCCATCGAGCCAGCTGCCCGAAGCCACCGGGCTGATGGCTCCGACGAAATCAGCGGACTCATCAAAGAACTCACTTTGCGGCGGGCGCATCGCTTTCATTTGCCTGAGCGGTACCCTCGGAGTGAAATCCGGCTTGACCAGGGCTTTCGCGTTCGGGAACAGCGCGGATTCAACCCGGGCTACGTTGCTGTTGACCGGTTCTGCCATCCAGGCCTGTTCGTCAAACCCGAAATCGTCATCCTCCTGTTCCCGGACAATGCGGCCCAGGTGCCCCAGATTGGCGAGAATATTGTGGGTAAAGCTCATTTGCTCGCGACTGATCAGGGACAGGGCGTCATCACGGGTATCCAGAGCTTCAATGCCGTAACTGTCAATCAGCATATTGTGGAAATGCCCGCCGGATCCCTCCCTGAGCACCATGGCCCGGTGCTGTTTCTGCATATTGCCTCCACCGACCATGGTCACGTTGTAGAACACCGGTTCCGACCGGGGCGTGGCCTCATGGGTGCTGCCATTGTTGTCGCCCTCAAAACCGTTGTCACCGGCATCCGGATACTGCTGGATGACCGCAAACTGCACGTTGCCACGCCAGCCCCAGTCCCAGTCGACGCTGTCATCCCCGGCACCCGTGATCACGATGTTCTTCAGATCCACCGTGCCACCGAACATTTCAATGCCGTCATCCAGTGCTCGATGGACCTGCACATTGCGCACAATCGTGTTACTGCCGCAGCCGCCCAGGGTGAGTCCGTTCAGTTCGTTGTCCTTGTAGACTTCATACCCGGCGAACTCGATTCGGGTATATTCGACGACGCCGCAGGAATGGCTGGTATTGCTGCCACCAAAAGACCCCCGGGTCTCGCCCTCGGGCAGTCCTTCGATGGAGGCCTGCGGTTCGTTGACCGGGGCATTGCCCAGCAGAACCACACCGCCCCAGTCGCCCCGGGCGCGCTCCCCCTCTGACCTTGCGCTGGTGAAGATGACCGGGTTGTCTGCCTTGCCCCGGGCAAACAGTTTGGCGCTGGATGTGACCACCAGAGCAGAGCCTCCTTCGCCCTCGATGATCGCGCCGGGCTCGATGGTGAGGTGAGCATTCTCCACGTAGATGGTCTTCTCAAGAATGTAGCGCTTGCCGGTTTTCCAGGTGGTGTCGATGATGATGTCCGAGTCGATCCGCTGGGCACGGTTCTCAAAGGCGGTAAAGCCGACCGCGACCGCGGCAATCGCGAGTACCGGCAAGGCAAAAACAGCGTTGCGACGGAACCATCCTTTGTTGGTGACACTCTGCCGCCTGTCGACATCCAGACGGTTGGCGTTCTCCTTCACCATCAGCGGCTGACCATCGTCATTGAGTGTAATTTCCCGGGCCAGGGCTTTAAGTTCCGAGCTGCCCGACTGCTCGACCCGCCTGAGCACATCGGCACGATAGGCCGGCTCGCGAAGCAGGGTATTCAAATGGACAAACTCGACACCAGGGCAGGCGCCTTTATCAATGCGCCGTTTCAGGCGCCAGAGTTTTTCAACCAGCAGGGAGGAATCTCCGGACATGGGTACCGCTCTCCTTCGAAGTGAGAGCAAGAGGGTAGGGGATATCCGTGACAGGGATGTTAAACCTGTCGTGTCAGGGCGTATGGCTCAAGCAGAAGGTCGATGTCGGGCTGTCATAATTCTGAAACGCCGGGCTGGCAAAGTAACAGTCAGAAAAGCTCGATCTGCATCGTTGAGTTTTCTTTTAAAGTGTCATTTCGTGTAACCGGGGAGTTCTGCTTCCCGGTTTTTTTATGCCTGTTCAGGTCAAGAGAAGTAGCGCCCGGGCCTTCAGAAATAAACTGTCTTGAAACCATACGGTTTATCCCGGATTGGTCTGAGAAAACTGACTGAGAGCAGTTTTTCTGTCATGAACCTGGGTTATATTGGAGCACGATTTAAATGTAACCGTTCGTAATCAGGGAGTGCCCCCATATGAACGCGCGTCACCTTGAACTCTTCCCGCTCAACGACCCCCAAATCACTATCCAGCCCCACGAAACAGAAGCCGAAAGCCCTGCCGACGACAGCAAGTCCACGTTCGATCTGTGCAGGGATGATGGCGAGGTCGTCGGTTACGTCAAAACCTGGGTCCACGATGATGGCTTTGCCGGCTTTGTCCACTTTGATCCGGAGGGCAATGTCGTGGACTGGCAGGTGTGTAGCAAACCGGGAATGGACCTGTCGATCAACTAAGGCAAAACGTTGTCGGGCCGGCCAACTGACCGCGGCCCGGTCAGAAATTGGTAATCAGAAGATAGGCGGTGTAACCCACGAAGACCGCCAACAGGACTCCACCTTCCAGGCGATTGATTCTGCCCGGACCACGGAAACCGTACCCGAGCACGAACAGGGCAAGGGTCAGGCCGGCCATCACCGGCAGGTCACGTACCAGTACCTCGTCGGCCACCCCGATGGGGGCGATCAGGCCGGCGATGCCCACGACTGCCAGGGTGTTGAACAGGTTTGAGCCGAGAATGTTGCCCAGTGCCAGGTCGTGCTCGCCCTTGCGGGCAGCGATGATCGAGGAGGCCAGTTCCGGCAGGGACGTTCCTACCGCCACGATGGTCAGGCCGATAATCAGATCGCTGACGCCGAAGGCAGTCGCGAGATCCACCGCGCCCCAGACCAGGATGCGGGAGCTGATAATCAGCAGCACCAGGCCCGCTGCCAGCCAGAACAGCGCCTCGCGAATGGGCATGGAGTGAGTTTCCAGTTCTGCGCTCACCTCTGTCGCCATTGGATCATCCGGCGTGCGCATACCGGACCAGATACTCCAGCCCAGCAGGACAAAAAACACAGCAATCAGGGCCAGGGCATCCAGTGTACTCAGCGTGCCGTCAAACAGTTGCCAGAGGGCAAACAGGGTAACCAGGGTCAGGATCGGCAGTTCCTTCCGCATCACCTGGGAATGAACGGCTATCGGAGCAATCAGTGCGGTGATACCGAGGATCAGGGCAATGTTCGTGATGTTGGAGCCATAGGCATTTCCCAGTGCCAGCCCTGGATTGCCCTGGGACGCGGCGAGAGCAGAGACCACCATCTCCGGAGCGGACGTGCCAAACCCGACCACGACCATCCCGATCAACAGGGGCGGCATGCCGAAATGCCCTGCTGCGGCCGCTGAACCTTCCACGAAACGATCGGCACTCCAGACCAGCAGGATCAAGCCGACGGCAATGGCGAGCAGGGCAATGAGCATGATGGCAAACTCCGGGTTTTAATGGTGCGAATCTAAAAGTATTTGCCGGTAAGGAGCAATCAGATACTTCTACCTATTACCCGATGAGCATAGACCCCCATGACCCCAAGACCAGCCACCCCGGCTGTGATCATCAGCACCGCATAACCCGCCAGATCGGCTATCACGCCGCCCAGTACACCGAATAAGCCGGCAGCGACGACCTGTATGGAGGCCTGCACGGTGAAGTCGGTGCCCGCCCATTGCCTGCGGCAGACGTTCATCATCATCGCGAACAGCACCACCGTCGATGCGCCATCGGCCAGTTGCTCGGCGAGGCCGACCGCGTAGATCGTCGAAGCTTCCGTCGCCGGTCCCACGGCCAGAACCCACGCCATGATTGTCAGCGCCTGGGTGGTGCCTGCCAGGATCAGGGCACGATGGCCTCCGATCACGGTATATAGCCATCCCCCGAGGCCAGCACCGATAAGGCCCACTAGGGTCGTGATGAGTGTGAACGTGCCAATGGCCTGAGAGCTCCAGCCGGCGTCTGACAGCATGGGGCGAATCATGCCCGAGCCCATGGCATCCGCCACCTTGTAACCGATGACCATCAGCAGCCAGAACGCCATGCCGGGCTGGCGCCATAGTCCGATAAAAGCAGCCCCCATACTGCTATTTCCTGACTCTGGCGCAGCATTGGGCAAGAGCGGGGTGCGGATGGCCCGGGATCGGCCCACCACAAACAGCAGCGCCACCAGTAACAGGGCCGGGAGTAGCAGTGCGGTTTCGGATTCGAGGTGGCCGGTGACAATCAGCAGCAGGCTACCGCCGGCCAGCATGCCCACCTTGTAGCCCGCCACCTGAATGGTGTTTGCCAGCCCGCGCCAGTGCGGGGCGATCCAACGCACCGCCAGGCCATCGGTGACGATGTCCTGGGTGGCCATCAGCAGATTGATAGTCATGATCAGTAACGCGGCACCCGCCAGAGCGGAAGCACTACCGGGCACCAGACCGAGCCATGCCAGGACGATCAGGGACAATGCCGCGGTTAACTGCAATCGCAAGATCCAGGAGAAAGGCGACTGGCCATGCATCAGGCTGCGGTCAACGAAGGGTGCCCAGAACGCCTTCAGCACCCAGGGCAATGCGAGCAGTTTCAGAGCGCCAATCCAGGTCAGGGAAACGCCGGCTTCCCGCCAGAATACGGGGAGGGCATGGGCGAACAGTCCGGAGGGTAGGCCTTGCGCGAGGTAAAGGGCGAGAAGGGTTGCCAGAATTCCCTTTGGCGTCTTGATCTGGCGGACATCGGACTGGGGCATGGAGTGTGGTCCGGAGACTTCTGAAGTAGCTGGCTCCAATGATACGGCCAGTTGCACTCCGGCTGAACTACCGGAAGGGCCATCAATCGGAAAAGTCTTGCTGTGAACTGCGATAGATCGACTATTGGGGCAAGTAGTAGAGGTGAAAAAGGGGGTAGGCCAGAAACAACAAAGCCCGCACAAGGGCGGGCTTCGTCAGAATTCTTAATGGTGCCCGGAGGCGGAATCGAACCACCGACACGGGGATTTTCAATCC
>JABURI010000156.1 GCA_014762755.1 Marinobacter sp. | reverse complement strand
AGCATTGAGAACGGCCTGAACCCTGTCCCGGTGATAGTCGGATAGTTGATTCATCTGTTATCTCCAGAATTCTTTCAAGACGGGATTTCAGAGCCGTTACGGGCTCCAGAAGATTTGCAGCCCGGATTTCAGAAAGCCGCGGATCGGCATGGCCATCACCTGATCCAGGTTCGACACGGCCTTTTCCAGGGTTTCGAGCTTGTCCTCTCCCTTGAGGTGAAGGGCAGTAAAGCGGGCCTCCGCCAGCACCGGAAAGGTCAACGTGATTCGGCGCTGGGCCTGGGAAGGCGGCGCCATGGCAGCGACAATCTCAGAGCCCGAAGTGTCCATAGCCCCGGGCAACTCTGGCGCGTCCGGGAACAGGGACGCAGTATGGCCATCGTTCCCCATCCCCAGGATCAGCACATCAATCGGCAGGGCCAGATCTTTGAGCTCACGCTTGACGGCCTCAATCCCCACCTCTGGCGTCCCGCCCGGTTGCTTCAGGGACAGGAACCGGGCCCCGGCGGCACGATTCTGAAGCAGATGCGCCTTGACCAGCGTGGTGTTGCTGGCCGGATCGCCTTCCGGAACCCAGCGTTCATCGGCAAGCAGAACATCCACACGGCTCCACTCCAGCGACTTCTCTGACAACGCCCGGAAAAACGGCAGGGGCGTGGAGCCGCCGGATACCACGAGACTCGCCCTTGGCGCTTGTGCCAGGCGCTGCTCCATGAACCGGGCAACAGCATCCGCAAGCTCAACCGCCACCTGTTCCGGTGTCTCGCCGAAATGGAATCGGACCCCTTCCGGCAGCTCAATATCAGGCGTCTTCATACCAGCTCCTCCCGTCCCGGGTGATCATGGCAATGGAAGCGACCGGACCCCAGGTACCTGCGGCATAGCGCTTTGGCGGCTCACCACTGTCTTTCCAGTTGCGGATGACCTGATCCACCCAGCGCCAGGCATACTCCACCTCGTCCCGACGAACGAACAGGTACTGGTTACCTTTCATGACCTCCCAGAGCAGACGCTCATAGGCATCCGGAATCCGGTCGGTTTCAAAGGTCTCGGAGAACGTCAGCTCCAGCGGGCCCTGACGCAGCCGCATCCCCTTGTCCAAACCCTGGTCCTTGGTCAGGATCTTCAGGGACATCCCCTCATCGGGCTGCAGCCGGATGATAAGTTTGTTGTTGGCCAGGTGCTTCTGGTCCGGATCAAAGATGTAATGGGGTGCCGGCTTGAAGTGGATGATGATTTGTGAGAGCTTCTCCGGCAGCCGTTTGCCCGTGCGGATATAGAAGGGCACTCCGGACCAGCGCCAGTTATCGATCTCGGCTTTCAACGCCACAAAGGTTTCGGTCTCACTACCCTTGTTGGCACCCTCTTCTTCCAGGTAACCCGGTACCGGCTTGCCGTCACTGGTTCCGGCGGTGTACTGACCACGGACCACGTAGCTGTCCATCATATCCGGGGTAATCTGTTTGAGCGCCTTGAGCACCTTGACCTTTTCATCCCGGATGCTGTCCGCCGACAGATCCGCAGGCGGGTCCATGGCGATCAGGCACAGCAGCTGCAACAGGTGATTCTGGACCATGTCCCGGATCTGCCCGGCCTGATCAAAGTAACCCCAGCGCCCCTCGATCCCGACGCTCTCGGCTACGGTGATTTCAACGTGGGAGATGTGGTTCTGGTCCCACTGGGAAGCGAACAGATTGTTGGCAAACCGCAGGGCAATCAGGTTCTGGACCGTTTCTTTGCCAAGGTAGTGGTCAATTCGGAAGAGCTGGTTTTCGTTATAGACCGCACCAAGCTCATCGTTGATGACTTTCGACGACTCCAGATCATGGCCAATGGGTTTTTCCACCACCACGCGGGTCTTCTCGTTGCAGCAGCTGGCCGCTTTCAGATTCCGGGCGATCACCCCATACATCGAGGGGGGAGTCGCCATGTAGACAATGAGTTCGTTGGCCGGCGCATCCCGCCATGCCTTCAGGGCTTCGTACCCCCCGGGATCGTTGAAATCCAGCAGCTGGTAATCCACTCGCTCCAGAAAACGGTTGGCAACGTCGGCATCAAACTCCGCACCCTTGACGTGATGCCTGAGCTTGTCGAACAGCTGCTTGCGGACGGTGGGCGTATCCGCCTCGGTGCGGGCGATTGCCAGCACCCGGCTTCCCTCCGCCAGCAGCCCTGCCCGCTCCAGCTGATAAAGCGCCGGAAACAGCTTTCGCTGGGCGAGATCCCCGAGGGCGCCAAACAGCATAAGGTCGCAACGGGTATTGATATTATTGACCATTGGTTCCTTCTCTCTGGTTTTGGAAGGCAGTCACAGCTTTACCAACTCCAACCGCCAATGTAGTAATTTTAAACAAATAATGACAGCTGAAAATCGTTTTTCCAAGAAAAATTTGGGTTAAATGATATTTTTACTACCCCAATCCCGGACAAAAAGCGGTATAATCACCCCGATTTTCTTATAACCATTGCACCAGATGCAGGGAGTATCCACACCATGGCCGCGAACCAGTCGCACCGTGACGACAATCTGCTTGAAGATATACAGGCCCGACTGGACAGCCTGAATAAATCCGAGCGCAAGGTGGCCGAGGCCATCCTCCGGGACCCCAGCGCTGCCACCCGGTACAGCATCGCGGCCCTGGCCCGCGCAGCGGACGTGAGCGAGCCCACAGTGAACCGCTTCTGTCGCGGCTTCTCCGCCACCGGCTTTCCGGACTTCAAGATCCGCCTGGCCCAGAGCATCGCCACCGGTACCCCCTACGTCGGTCAGAACGTGGAACCCGACGACACTGTTGCCGAGTTCGCCGACAAGATCATGCTCAGCACCATCGCCAGCCTGGACAAGGCCCGTCAGTCCCTGGACCCCAAGGCCCTGGCCACCGCCATCGACTACTTGATCCAGGCGAAGCAGATCAACTTTTTCGGCATGGGCGGCTCCGCCTCCGTCGCACTGGATGCCCAGCACAAGTTCTTCAGGTTCAACATTCCGGTCATGTCCTACGACGATGCTCTGATGCAGCGCATGGTCGCCGCGGGCTCCCAGGTTGGTGATGTGATCGTACTGATCTCCTATACCGGCCGGACCAAGGAAACCGTCGAGATTGCCAAGGTCGCCCGGGAGAACGGAGCCACCGTGATCGGCATCACGAACCCTGAATCGCCCCTGGCCGAGTGCTGCACCGTGGTCCTCGGAGTCACGGCACCGGAAGACACCGAGGTGTACATGCCCATGTCGTCGAGGATCATTCACCTGACCGTGATCGACATCCTGGCCACGGGCGTGACGCTCAAACGGGGCGCGGATTTCCTCGGCCATCTCAAGAAGATCAAAGAGAGCCTCAAGGCGACCCGGTTCCCTCAGAGCTGAACGCTCGACCAACCTCTTTCAAGTTAGCAGACACCTCCCGGGAGGGGCTCATCCTTCTACGCCCCTCCTCCCCCTGAATACTCACCCCCCAAATTCTTCCGATCGGATGATGTACCCGCTCCGGCGTTACAGGACTATGAAATCCGGTTTCCCAATGTCTGATTGGCAGAAGCTGCAATCACGGGAACCGGAAGCCTGATCCGGCCGGCATGCTCCGGATGCTCCGCTTCCCTGACATTTAAAACGACAAAAAGCACAGGATACTGATGATGCAGAACAACAAGCGCTTTTTCGCTAACAAGCTTCCCCTGGCTGCTGCAGTAACTGCGGCCGTAATGGCAACGCCGGTCATGGCTGTAGACTTCCACGGTTACGCACGGGCTGGCCTGAGCACAACCTCTGACGGCGGCGAACAGCTGTGTTACGGCAGCGGTGCCAATGCCCATCTCGTCGGCCGCCTGGGCGATGAATGCGATACCTACGGCGAAGTGAGCCTCGGTGATGAGCTGTTCAACCAGGACGGCAAGATCTTCCGTTTCGATACTATGCTGGCGTACCAGGCCGAGAACCAGGGCAACGACTACCAGTCATTGAGCGGCCCCAACGAAGTCATCGGGGTCGACTTCACCGATGAGGAAACCACCACCGCATCCAGCGAGCCCTGGGCCGGCGGCGATATTGCCCTGCGTCAGGCGTTCGGCTCGGCCAAGGGCGTCATCGGCTGGGCACCGGAAGCCACCCTGTGGGCCGGCAAGCGTTATTACCAGCGCAAGGATGTCCACATTCTCGACCTGTATTACGTGAACAACTCCGGTTACGGCGCCGGCCTTGAAGGCATCGATCTGGGCGCCGGCAAGTTCTCCTTCGCCTTCACCAACTTTGATACGCCGTCCCGTCATAGCGGCGAACCCGACGGTTTCTATGTCCAGAACAACAAGGTCGATCTCCGCTACGCCTTCCCGGTAGGGTCCGGCAACCTGGAACTGATCGGCATCTATGGCTATGCCGACCTGACCGACGCCCAGGACGAAGCACAGGACGCCCTGGCCCAGGATATCGATCGTGACGGCTTCTTCCTCACCGCCGAGTATTCCCAGGGCATGATGGGTGGCTTCAACAAGTTTGTTGTCCAGTATGCAGAGGGCTCCATGGGGCACCAGGCCTATGTCGCCCATAGCGGCGGCGAATCCCTGAACAGCACCTGGTGGGACGGCACCATCGAGGAAAGCTGGCGCGTCCTGGACTGGGGTGTCATCAAGCTGACCGACAAGGTCGAGCTGGGTTACTCCGCCTTCTATCAGCAAGGTAAAACCTACGGCAACACCGCCGAGCAGGATCCGCACCTGATGAGCGTCGTCCTGCGGCCGGAATACAACTGGACCAACATCATGAAGACCACGCTGGAAGTCGGCTATGACTCCGGCTATTACGACGGCTCGGTATGGTCCACTGACAACGACAAGGATCTGCAAAAAGTCGTGATTGCCCAGGAATGGTCCGCCGGCCCGAGCTTCTGGGCGCGTCCGACCATCCGCGTGTACGCGGGCTCCTTCTTCGGTGACCGTGCCGAGGACCGTGACGACGACGGCAACATCCGCGTCGGCGCCCAGGTCGAAGCCTGGTGGTAAGGCTCTAAACCCCACACTCTCCCGTTGGACCTCTTGGGCCGGCTTTTGCCGGCCTTTTTTTGTCCGGCTGCATTCTGACAACAGGAGCAATACCATGAACAAGAACCTGCCCGCGCGACCCGAAATCTCGCGGACAAAAAAAGGGGGAGCTGGTCTGCCCCCCCCCCTTTTTCATTACTTCAATACAGCTATTACGGGCGCTCGATTTCCGCCTGGTCGCGCAGGTACTGCTGATACGCGGTGTACTCACGCTGGCCTTCCAGTGACGCCAGGAACTGACGGAGTTGCTCGAACTCCTGGCCATCCTGGTTCACCTCTCCGGCATTGACCGCATCGAGGGCCACCACGGCCGCCTGCTCGGCATTCACGGTGCGGCCATAGCTTGTGGCCCCTTCACCGGGACGCGGCAGCGAAAACGCCGTCTGCATCACAGCCGGTGCAATTCCCCCGGCGTTACGGCCCTGAGCCTCGTAGGACTGCCATTGACCCGCCTCAATATCCTCGGCGGATTCACCTTGCTCGAGGCTGGCAATAATTGCATCGGCACGTTCGGCCAGCGCCACACGGGTTTCCTGCGCCACCAGACGTTCACGTATCTGATCGCGGACGTCCGCCAGCGGCAACTGCTGGGCCTCGCGGTACTCGCGCACACGGGCCACCACAGACAGATTGTCGCCAACATCAATCAGCTCGGTGTTATAACCACCGTTCAGGACATCGTCGGAAAACAGCTGCCGCACCAGTCCGGCATGGTCGAACGGTGCCTGCCCACCTTCCCGGGTTACACCGCTAATCTCGCGGACTTCCAGGCCCAGTTCTTCGGCCGGGCCAGCCAGATCATCGGCCGCATAGGCAGAATCCGCCAGCTGGGAACGCACTTCGGCAAACCGCTCCTCGGCCTTGTCCCGGGCCAGCTCGCTGCGCAGCTGTTCTTCCAGCTCGGCCAGCGGCGGTACCTCGGAACGTCGAACATCCTCAAGCTTGATCAGGTGAACGCCAAAACTGGTTTCCACCGGCTCGGAGACCTCCCCCTTTTGCAACGCAAACAGGGCTTCTTCGAACGCCTCGTCATAGACGCCACGGCCAGCGTAGCCAAGATCGCCACCTTCCTGTGCGGAGACAGTGTCGATAGAGTATTCTTCGGCCAGAGCCGCAAAGGATTCACCCGCGGCCAGGCGCTCCTGAATAGTCGCCATCGTCTCTGACGAATTCTCGCCGTCCTCGATCAGGATATGAGAAGCACGGCGTTCCTCCCGAGCCAGGTCATCGGCACGCTCCTCGTAGTACGCCTGCAGCTCTTCATCCGTAACCTCGATACTGTCAGCCAGGGATCCGAGAGAAAGCGCGATATAGGCTGCGTCCACCTGCTCCGGCTGCTGGAAGGAGCCGGCATTTTCCTCGTAGAACGCCTCGATCTCGGCGTCGGTTACTTCAACCTGGTCGGCAACGCCACTGGCGGGTACGGTCAGGACACGGAAATCCCGGGTCTGGTTCTGGATCTGCAGCAGCTGGGCCGCATTCTCCTGGCTTGAGAAGCCGCTCTGAACGATTCCGGCACGAATCTGGTTAACCACATACTGCTTGCGCATGGCTTCGCGGAATTCACCCACGCCCATGCCCATGTTGCGCACGGTTGCCACGAACCGGTCGCGGTTGAACTTGCCATCCACCTGGAACTGGGGCATCTGGGTGATCAGGGCATCGATATCTGCGTCAGACAGAGCCAAACCCTGGTTGGCGGCATCCTGAGTCAGGACCGCCTCCTGGATCAGGGATTCCAGGACATCCTTCCGGATCTGATCTTCATTCAGAAGGGAAGGATCCGGCGTTTCCATTTGTGACAGGCGACGCTGGCTTTCGAGTTGGACCAGGCGGAGGAACTCGCGCTCAGTTATATCTTCGCCATTGACCGTCGCCACTTCCGGCTCACCGGAGAATCCGCCGATGATGGCGTCCATTCCCCAAATGGAGAGGGATACAATCAACAGCCCGATGATGATCTTGGCAATAGTGCCCTGGGCATTTTCCCGAATATCTTGAAGCATGTTACTCCCGAATCCCCGTCGAGGTCGTGCAGTATTGTTACAACGTAAAAAGGCGCACCCTGTCCGGAATGCGCCTTCAATTCTTCTGGGCGGCTGGCACGAGGCTGGCCGCCGGAGAAAGAACCGTTACTTGACGGCGTCTTTCAGGGCCTTGCCTGCCTTGAAACCAGGCACTTTGGAGGCCGGAATCTTGATCTCGGCACCAGTCTGCGGGTTACGACCGGTACGAGCAGCACGCTCTTTGACGGAGAAGGTGCCAAAGCCGATCAGGGTAACCTGATCACCTTTTTTCAGGGCACCGGTGATGGAGTTGGTCATGGCGTCCAGAGCACGGCCAGCGGCGGCTTTGGAAATATCTGCGGACTCTGCAATTGCATCGATAAGTTCGGACTTGTTCACACTAAACCCCTTCGATTTCAGGTTGAAGATGTTATAGGTTGGATTCTTCTTCTCGGACGTTCTCGACTATCGCATAAGCGGTCAGAGAATTCCATTCTTCAGTTTTTTTATTCCTTTCGGCATTAAACCGGTGATCGGAATAGGCACTTACTGCGCGGGAGCCCTTGGTATTGGCTGCTTCACGGCGAAACAGTTATACCAACGGGCTCTCAGGCGTGTCAACAACTCATCAAGTCTTTAATGTGTATTTATGCGCTCGGCGGCATCGCCTTCTTCGTCCCGGGGTTTTCCGGAACCGGCTTCACCGGACGGCGACTCAGCATGCGCCTCAGGCGGATAAGCCAGGGCAATATCCAGAACCTCGTCAATCCACTTGACCGGCCGGATCTCCAGAGACTCCTTGATATTCTCCGGTATCTCTTTGAGATCACGGACATTTTCGTCAGGAATCACGACCGTCTTGATACCGCCGCGGTGGGCTGCCAGCAACTTCTCCTTGAGCCCTCCGATGGCCAGCACCCGCCCTCTCAGAGTGATCTCACCGGTCATTGCCACATCGGCCCGGACGGGAATCCGGGTCAGAGCAGAGACCAATCCGGTGCACATACCGATACCCGCACTCGGGCCATCTTTCGGCGTGGCACCCTCGGGCACGTGGATGTGCAGGTCATGCTTCTCATGGAAGTCAGCAGGGATACCCAATCCTGCCGCGCGGCTGCGCACCACGGTCAGGGCGGTCTGGATGGACTCCTGCATGACATCTCCGAGTGAGCCGGTCTTGACCACGCGGCCCTTGCCGGGCGTCAGGGCGCATTCGATGGTGAGCAGCTCACCACCTACCTGGGTCCAGGCAAGACCGGTCACCTGCCCGATCTGATCGCTTTCCTCGGCAAGACCATATTTGAACTTCTTGACTCCGGAATAGTCTTCCAGCATTTCCGGTGTCAGGGTTACAGCAGCCTTCTCACCGGCTTCCACATGCTCACGCACCACCTTGCGGCAGATCTTGGCGATTTCCCGCTCCAGGCCACGCACACCGGCTTCCCGGGTGTAATAGCGGATCAGGTCGCGCAGGGTCTCTTCCGGTATCTTCAGCTCATCCTTGCGCAGGCCGTTGGCCTTGATCTGCTTCGGCAGCAGGTAACGCAGGGCGATGTTCACTTTTTCATCCTCGGTATAGCCCGGGATGCGGATGATCTCCATCCGGTCCAGCAGGGCCGGCGGAATGTTCATCGAGTTGGACGTACACACGAACATCACGTCCGAGAGGTCGTAGTCCACCTCGAGGTAATGATCGTTGAAGGTATGATTCTGCTCCGGGTCCAGCACCTCCAGCAGCGCGGAGGCGGGATCGCCACGATGGTCCATGCCCATCTTGTCGATTTCGTCGAACAGGAACAGCGGGTTCTTCACTCCAACCTTCGACAGCTTCTGGAGCAGCTTGCCCGGCAACGCGCCGATATAGGTCTTGCGGTGGCCGCGAATCTCGGCCTCATCCCGCACACCACCCAGAGCCATACGGGTGTACTTACGGTTGGTCGCCCTGGCAATGGACTGACCGAGCGAGGTTTTACCCACCCCGGGAGGCCCCACCAGGCACAGAACCGGCCCTTTCACCTTCTTGACGCGGCTCTGGACCGCCAGGTATTCGAGAATCCGCTTCTTGACCTCGTCCAGACCGTAATGGTCGCGGTCGAGGATCTCCCGGGCTTTCTCGATATCATGGCGAACCCGGCTGCGCTTCTTCCAGGGCACTGCCAGCATCCAGTCGATGTAACCACGAACGACAGTCGCCTCGGCGGACATGGGCGACATCATCTTGAGCTTGTTCAGCTCCGCCTCGGTCTTCTTGCGGGCCTCTTCCGGCAAGCCGGCTTCCTCGAGCTTTTTCTCGAGTTCCTCGAAATCGTTGTTGCCCTCGCCGAGCTGGCCCATTTCCTTCTGGATAGCCTTCATCTGCTCGTTCAGATAGTACTCGCGCTGGCTGCGCTCCATCTGTTTCTTGACGCGGCCACGGATGCGCTTCTCGACCT
>JABURI010000153.1 GCA_014762755.1 Marinobacter sp. | reverse complement strand
TCCATAGCGGGAGCACCAGGCTTGGAGAATTTCGGCGAGCCGTCAGGCTGAAACCAGCTATTATCCAGTTTTTGCAAGGCCCCGTCTCTCCGTAATACTCCGACGCAGCGGGGACGAACCAAACTTTTTATCGTAACCTTCGTACCTTCAGTTCTAAAAAAACCAACGAGGAGAAAACACTATGATCGGCTACGTCACCCTCGGTGTCAGTGACATGGAACGGGCGAAAGCTTTCTACAGCGAGCTGCTGGAAGATCTGGGCGCAAAGGTGCTACTGGACATGGGCCGCATCGCCTTCATCGGCAAGAGCATGCGTGAACCCATGCTGGCTGTGTGCATCCCCTTCAATGAAGAGCCCAACCACCCGGGCAACGGCAACATGCTGGCGATCCACCCCGGCCCCAAAGAGGCCGTCGATGCCCACTACAAAAAGGCCATCGAACTGGGCGCCACCTGTGACGGCGAACCGGGCCAGCGGATTCCGGGGCAGTTTTATGGGGCCTACGTGAAAGACCCGGATGGCAACAAGCTGGCGTTTTACCACTTCGGCTGAGCCAGCGGAAAAGCATTCAGCAGGCGCGTATCAAACCGCCACTTGCGGCGAAAACCGACGGTCCCACGTTCGCTCCAGCGCCTCGAACAGACTGTCGGTGGTCAGCGCCAGCAAGCCGATCAGGATCGCCCCCTGCAGCACATAGGCGGTGTTGCCATTGACCAGCCCGGCGATGACCGGATCGCCGAGTGTGCGGGCACCGATGGTGGAGCCTATGGCTGCGGTGGCGATGTTGATGGTCACGGAGGTGCGGATGCCGGCAAGAATCACCCGGCCCGCCAGGGGCAGTTCGGCCCGCACCAGCACCTGCAGGGGTGACATGCCCATTCCCCTCGCCGCCTCCTTCACGGCAGGACTGATACCTTCCAGACCCGCCAGGGTGTTGCGCAGGATCGGCAAAAGACCATAGAGCATCAGAGCCACAAGTATGGGCGCTTCCCCGAAACCGAGGACCGGCACCGCCAATGCCAGCACGGCCACCGGCGGGAAGGTCTGGCCAATGGAGGCCACCTGACTGACCAGCGGCAGGAAATCGCGGCCCGAGGGGCGGGTAGCGAAAATGCCGCCGGCGACGGCGACCAGGGTACCCACCGCCGCGGAAATCAGGACCAGTAGCAAATGATTTTGCAGGAGGAACAGAAAACTCTCCCGCTCATACACCACCTGCTGTTTGTCCGGCTGCACCCATTGGAACAAAGGTTCCAAGGCAGGCATACTGGCGCTCAGCCCGCACAGGAGAATGGCCAGCAGGACCGGCGGCAACCAGAGTCGCATCAGGCGCCTTCCTGAATCAGTCGTTCACGGGTGATCACGCCGGTCTCCTCCCCTCGGGCATTGAAGACGGGCACTTGCTGCGCGTCCTGCCAGAGCATGACCGACAGGGCCAGCCGTAGGCTGTCCTCCTCCTTGAGCCCCTCTGCCCCGGATTCCGGAATTTTCGGCTCCGGATGCGCCTGCATCAGCTCCCGCACCGGCCGCAGGCTCATCAGTTTCAGGCCCCGGTCCTGTTTGCCCACCAGGTTCTCAACAAACTCCGACGCAGGCCGCCGGAGAATGTTCTCGGGGGTGTCATGCTGAATAATCCGCCCCTGGTCCATCACAGCAATGCGGGTCGCCAGTTTCAGAGCCTCGTCGATGTCGTGGGTCACGAACACGGTGGTTTTGCGCACCTGCTTCTGGATGCGCAGCATCTCCAGCTGGAGGTTCTCCCGGGTGATCGCATCCAGCGCGCCGAAGGGCTCATCCATCAGCAGGATGTTAGGGTCCGCCGCCAGCGCCCGGGCCACCCCTACCCGCTGCGCCTGGCCGCCGGACAGTTGCTGGGGGTATTTGTTGGCGTGGGCGGCCGGATCCAGATCCAGCAGGGTCATCAACTCATGAACCCGCGCGTCGATCCGCTCCCGGGGCCACTTCAGCAACTGGGGGACCATGGCGATGTTGCGGGCCACCGTCCAGTGGGGAAACAGCCCCGTGCCCTGGATCACGTACCCCATGTTCAGCCGCAGTTGCTCCGGGTTCATGGTGGTGATGTCTTCCCCATCCACCAGAATCTCGCCCTCACTGTGGGGCAACAGTCGGTTGATCATCCGTAGCGTGGTGGACTTGCCGCAGCCGGAACTTCCCACCAGCACGCAGACCTCGCCGGTCTCGATGGTCAGGTTGATGTTGTCCACCGCAACGGTACTACCGAAGCGCCGGGTGACATGTTTCAGTTCGATCATCCGGACAAATCCTTTTCCCTGTCAGGCCGTGGCCGGGGTCGGCTTCAGGCTGGCAGCGAGCATGGTGAAAACGGCATCGGCCAGTAGAGCGAGGGCGATGGTGGGCAAGGCACCGAGCAACACCAGATCCATCGCCGCCTGACCGAGCCCCTGGAAAATAAAACTGCCGAAACCGCCGGCACCGATCAGGGCCGCAACCGCCGTCAGGCCGATGGCCTGGATCGTGGTGATGCGTACCCCTTCGATGATGACCGGCAGCGCCAGCGGCAACTTGAGTTGGAAAAACAGCTGTCGCTCATTCATGCCCATCCCCCGGCCAGCATCGGCCAGGTTTTCGGGCACTTCGGTCAGGGCCACGAAGGTATTGCGAACCATGGGCAGCAGGCTGTAGGCAACCAGGGCCAGCAGAGCGGGCGTCCAGCCAATGCCCCGGATGCCAAGCGCCTCAAGGGCCGGGAAGGCCGCCACCAGAGCGCTCAACGGCGCGATCAGCAAACCAAACACCGCCAGGCTGGGGATGGTCTGGAGAAAACTCACAAAGCCGAGGATAGGGCGCTGCCAGCCGGGGCTGCGCATCATTTTCAGCGCGAGGCCAAAGGCCAGAGCGGCACTGATGGCCACCGCCCCGAACGCCAACGCCAGGTGGGTCCAGAATGCCTGCTCGAACTTGGCGGGCCGCGCGTTGAATTCCCGTACCAGCGACAGGCTCTCGAGGCCGTCACTCTGCAAGAACATCAGCCAGCTGCCGCCGATCACCACGAGGAGCAGGAGTTGAATCTCCCGCCGGCTCCCGAGCTGCCCGAGGATTTCAATCAACATCAATGAGAGCAGGAACAGCAGGCACCAGAATCCGGCAGCAATCGACGAGCGGGCATAGGGAGCATCCTCCGGCAGGTGCCGGGCGGCAAACACATCCAGCAGCAACGGCAACAGCGCCAGCGAGAGGCCAACCAGGGCAAGAAGGATCAGGTAGCGGCCACGAACCTTCAGGAAGGCGAGCAGGATGGAACCGGCCAACATCGCCGTGACCAGGGCCGCGCCGCCCCAGCCTACTGCGGAGACCAGGCCATGGCCGGTGCCGGGCACAATCCGGTTGGGCTGGATGGTGCCGACGTCCAGAAGCCAGACCAGCGCCAGGGCCAGCAGCCCCAGCGCCGAAATGACCCGGTTCGGCACGACGTGACTGGCATCAGGTCCGGTAACCGACAAACCTCAATCCCGGGCCAGGGAATCCAGGTAGTCCCGAGCCACTGTCTGGGCGGGCACACCATTGACCGCAACCTGGCCGTTCAGGCGCTGGAGGGTTTCCAGATCCAGGGATTCGAAGACCGGGTCCAGAACCTGGCGGATCTCCGGATAGGTTTCCAGCACCTCGGCGCGCACGATGGGCGCCGGCTGGTACACCGGCTGAACGCCCAGGGTATCCTCCATCACCTTCAGATCCAGTGCGTCCAGACCGCCATCGGTACCGTAAGTCATGGCACCGTTGACGTCGTTGTTGTTCAGGGCCGCCGCCCGAAGTGTCGCGGCGGTGTTACCGCCGGAAAGAATCAGCAGCTGGTCGGACGCCAGCTCGAAGCCATACGCCTCCTGGAACGCAGGCAGGGCGCTGGCCGATTCCACGAACTCGGCGCTGGCCGCAAACTTGAAGGCGCCGCCGTCATTGATGTAGCGGGCCAGATCCTCAAGGGTCTTCAGGCCATTCTCCCGCGCCAGATCTCCACGCACGCTCATGGCCCAGGTGTTATTCGCTTGCGCCGGTTTCAACCAGACGATGTTGTGCGTTTCCTCATCGAGCCGCGCTGCCTGCTGGTAGGCCTTGTCCGCGTCTTTCCAGATATCGCGCTCGGCCTGGTCGTGGAAGAACGCCGCATTGCCCGTGTATTCCGGGTAAATATCGATTTCGCCCGCCTTGATGGCATTACGCACGATACTGGTTCCCCCGAGCTGGAGGCGGTTTTCCACCGGGATGCCGGCCTCTTCCAGGGACTGCAGCACCATCTGGCCCAGCACGGAGCCTTCGGTATCGATCTTGGAGGACACAACCACCGGATCAGCGGCCATGGCGGGCGCGGTGATCAGCATGGCGGTCAGTGCCGCTGCGCGGCGAAAGCGGGAGATGGGAGACACGGCCATTCCTCTTGGTCGTCTGGCTGAATTTGAAGTCCAAAGGCTGGCGCAACATAAAACGCGCACTGCAGCCACACCCTTTCAGTCTATGGCACGCACATACGAAGGCAAGGCGGAATTGGTCTTTCAGCGCCGCGAAAGGGGTTGTGTACAAAACACAGTGCGTTAGGCTGACCATAAATTGATCAGCCAAGGGAGTCAGCACGATGGGCCAGACATCGGAAGACACCACCCGCAGCATGGCACCGGCCATACCCCCGCTGGACCCTGAGCGTGTCTCCCTGATCGAAGCCGCAGGGCTGACGCTCAAACAACTGGAACCCATGGGCGTCGAGATCTACGGCGCGGATGCTCGCTCCGACCTTCCCGAGCCGGTCATCCAGGCCCTGGAACAGGAAATGGCAAACCGGGGCTTCATCGTCTTCAAACACCAGAAAGATCTCTCCCCCGAGGAACTGATCAATGCCAACAAATGGTGGGGAGCTCGCGAAATCCACTCCACCCACGGCGTCCATCCGGCAACGGCCGATCAACTACGTTTGCTGACACCGGACGAGATGAGGGAGCTGTTCAACGACTATGACGATCTGCTGAACGAGTCATTCGAAAAGGACTACGGCATCCGATACCACTACGACACCGGGGATCTGCTCTTCATCGACAACTGGGCCGTGGCCCACCGGGCCTCATCCGTTCAACAAGGATGGTGTCTGGCAAACGGGCGGCGTGGGATTCCGTTGGAAGGATGATATCCGGATGCAGAACTGAGAAGTGGGGCCAGCGGCTACCTCAGCACCTCAATTTTCACGTCGATCAGGCCCGATGATGTACTCCCGATACGACTGAACGCCGACTTGGAGAGATCGATGATACGGCCCTTCACGAACGGCCCACGATCATTGATTTTCACAACGACATCCTTGCCGTTATCGAGGTTTGTGACTCTTACCTCTGAGCCAAACGGAAGTTTCTTGTGGGCCGCTGTAAGACGCTCGTGCTTATAGAGCGCGCCGCTGGCTGTCTGCCTGTTCTGGAATTTATCCGCGTAAAAAGATGCTTGCCCGGTTTCGGTGAACCCGTCCCAGCTCCCACCGGCCACGGGCTGGACACTTGAACATCCTGCGATCACGGTGAGGAACGTTATTCCCAGTATATTTTTCAGTGTATTCATCATGATTCAAATCTCTGATTAATGTGATGGTAGCTCAATCTGGCAGCCCCTCGAACTTTGGCACCTCCCCTGACTCACCCTCCCAAGCGGCTTTGCTGGATAAAAAGATGTGTGCCGTTGGTGACATCGTGATTTCAGTATCCAGACACCCTGCAGGAACAACGAGCAAACCTGCGATATGAGTGCTGGGCAATGCTGAACCACACAACTTACAAAAGCTTTTGCTATGACGAGTGCCTGGAAGTGTAAAGGAACTCACAGCATCTGCACCGGACTGCCAGACCAATTCAGCTGAATGTGAGAATAGATTTGCCGCATGAGCCGAACCTGTATCTTTTTGGCAGTGCTGGCAATGACACAGGTAAAAACTGTCAAACTCCCCTTTCACCTCAAAGCTCACAGTGCCACACAGACAAGAACCGAAATGATCAGTCATCAAAAATCCTTCCAGGGCGCTGCTGCCGCAGGTTTACAGGAAAGCCCATGTCTATTCAGCTTGATTTTCGCACCCTCAGCCTGACATTGATGCTTTTTAGCCTGGTGTTCGGTCTTGGTATGTTTGCTTATTCCAGAGAGCATGCCAAGTTCTCCGGTATCAAAACCATCGGTGTAGGTTATTTCGTGATTGGTGGTGGCTGTGTGCTCCTCGGCCTGCGTGATTTTATTTATGATTTTGCATCCATAGTGCATGCCAACACGGCGATCATTATGGGTGTAGTGCTGATCTACAGAGGACTGTTTAATTTTCTCGGTATCTCTCTGCGTTCTGAGCGTTGGCTGAGCCCGGCACTGGTGGTACTGATTGCAGCTGTACTCTATTTTTATACCTTTCATATTCCAGATGTGAACCGGCGTATACAGGCTTTCTCTATCGCCTTTGCAGCCGCCTGCTTTATTGGTGCCATCGGGTTGATGCAACACCGTGAAATCCATTCGAGCAGGGATCACAGGTTGCGGAGCAACTCAGAGCAAAAACGGCAGCAACTCAGATTACGATTGATGGTGATATCCGTTTGACTCTTTCAGCTAGTTTCGGGGTGGCTCATTACTGCGCTGGTGACAGTGAGTGGAGTGCGGTGCTGCACCGTGCTGATAATGCGCTTTACGCTGCCAAAAAACAGGGTCGTAACCGAGTTGTCGATCTGGCAACGGCGAACCAGAGCTTGCAAACTGACCAAATGCTGCTTGAGCAAACATAGACCTGAAGTGACTTTGGCGTAGCGAAGCGGAGACAAAGGCATCCGAGTGACGCGCCTGGTTAGCTGCTTCCAAGAATGTACGCACGAAGCTGCCGCTCCTCTCGCATGACATAGAGGATGAAAACCCGCTTCTCATCCTCACGATAAAAAATACGACAAGGTGGAACCACCACCTTCCTGTATACCGAATTGGGGAGTTCGGGAGGAGTCCGCCCGGATTGAGGAAAGTTTTCCAAACGCTCGGTCTTATCGAAAACCTGTTGGACCAGATCGCTTGCGGCAGCAGGATTGTCTAGGGCAATGTACTCAGCGATAGCATCCAGTTCTTGAAGGGCGGGCTCTGTCCAGATTACTTCAGCCATTTACTCATTTTGTCCCTGGCCTCACTTTGGCTGTACGTTCTTCCCTCAAGTACAGCTCGCTCTCCTCGTGAGAGCCCCTCAAGCAGCTCAAGTCGGCGCTGCATAAACTCGTAATCTTGCACATCGACAAGGTATGCGGATGGCTGACCGTATTGCGGGCCACCCAAAGATCGTACATATCCTGCATTGCCAACCAGCTCTCGGGAGTGCGCCCGAGCACCTTGGATAGCCGCAATGACATTTCCGGACTTATACCACTATCTCCTTTGAGCAGACGAGACAACGTGGAAGGTGAGACCCCCAGGCTGGACGCAAGCTGGCGGGAGCTGATGCCGAAAGGCTCCAGATACACCTCACGAATGAATTCACCGGGATGCGGCGGATTATGCATAGTCATTAGTGATAATACTCATAATCAAGAACGTAGGCGTTGCCGTCCTGAAATTCGAAGGTCATGCGCCAGTTTCCGTTGACCCAAATCGACCACCGTCCTTTGTCTTTGCCCTTCAATGGATGAAGCCGGAAACCAGGAATGTCCATGTCTTCCACCAAAGTGGTGCAAGATCAGTCCGCCTTACGCACTTGTTAGGCTGTTCTTTGGAAAAGGCAATAAACATATGGCTGTTTTACTCCACCTGGAGTTATGTGAATCTCGTTCACGGAGTGCCTTAGCTCAAACATATCTCCGAAGGTACTTTCAAGGAGCTCTGCATCATAACGCCGAACTGGTAGACCACTACATTTAGGTGGTGAGTCAGGCGAAAATGTGCCAATTATGAAATTCCCGCCCACCTTTAGTGAGCTACGAATCGCTTCTACATATTTCTGCCTTAATGCGGGCTCGATTAAAAAATGAAATACGGCTCGATCATGCCATAAACCGTAATACAGGGGCGGTAGTTCTAACTGGGTCACGTCTCCTTCAAGCCAGGTAACAGTATTAGAAGCATTCCCCAGCCTTTTCTGAGCGATCTGGATTGCAGACCTCGAGAGGTCGAGCACGGTTATATTCTTATGGCCCCGTTCCAAAAGATCATCGACCAAAGTTGATGCGCCACCACCCACGTCGATGATTGGTTCATGTGGATCAAGATTTAGATCAGCGATCCAGGCTAATGGAGTTTCTAGGTGTGGCCTGAACCAACCTACACTTTCTGGTGATTGGCTAGAGTAGATTTGATTCCAGTGCTTTGGGTCATTCATTCGAATTACAGCCTAACGCTTGCAAGATCAGCGTGCCGGAGCGCCAGCGCAGGCGCGTCCGACAACAGCCACTGGTTAAATGCTTGCATGCGCATAGCCATGCGCATAAGATCAAGCTTTGTATTCCACATCTTCTGGGAGGCCCTCATGGCCGAACTCTATAACTCAGCCGCCCCCAAAAAAGCAGCGAACCTCTCAATCAATAGTGATCTTCTGCGTAAAACCCGGGAACTGAACATTAACTTATCTGCCACCCTGGAACGAGCTCTGAAAGAAGAGCTTTCGAAACGCGAAGCCGCTCAATGGGTTGAAGAGAATCGCGCTGCGATAAAAAGCTACAACGATTTCGTCGAACAACATGGATGCTTCGGCGACGAATTCAGGGAGTTTTGATGGCACAGTTCGATGTGTACCCCAACCCGAGCAAAATCAGCAAGGCTCACTATCCTTACCTTGTGGATATTCAAAGTAGCCTTCTGAGCGATTTGGCAACTCGCATTGTTATCCCTTTGGGCAATCGTTCTGCCTTCGGTGGCGAAGCCATGCAAGGGCTCACTCCCGAAATTAGCTTTGCCGATCAAGAGCTGTTGCTGTTAACTCCGCAAATTTCCTCCGTGCCTGAAAAACATCTCAAGAGCCCTATTGGCTCTCTCTCACATTTCAGAGACCAGATTGTTGGAGCTTTGGACCTGGCTATCACCGGCATTTAACGCCAGTGGTAATGGGCGGCAACGAAGCAACGCGTAGTTGGCGTCCCGTTGACCACCTTGTTAACTGCTACGATGGCGAGCAGCACCATTTCTATCAGTTTGCACAATTGAGCCACCGTAAATATCTTCTACTTTTTGGTTATCAAAATTGCAGTGGTGCCAAAGCCATACGCCCTTGAAACCCTTGCCCACATGGATAACGCGCAGATAATCTTTAATCGTCTCTTCGATGGCCCGACTTTCATAGCTTTCTAGAGCTTCAGCATCACGTAGCGCAGCATGAAGCGCTTCAACTTCGTTAGAACACTCTACTTGTTCTATTGCTTTTGTCCGATCTTCAAAATCTATTGTGACGGTATAGAGGTCCATGATTTCTCAAGGCAGTTAACGAGGCAGTAGAAAAACCCGATTCCGAGCCATCCCCACAGCCTGATTCCTGA
>JABURI010000173.1 GCA_014762755.1 Marinobacter sp. | reverse complement strand
AAGTGCTGCAACGATTGCCAGTGAGGCCGATGCCAAGACGGCGGCCGAGGCGACCACACAAGCAGCAACTCAGGCAGTGATCGAGGACGAAGCGGCAAACTTTGCCCCGGTTGCGGCCCAGATTGATTCGTTTAATGCGAATGAAGTCACCAAAGACCTGTCCCTGGAAATTCTGGAAGTTGCCAATTTGCCTTCAGGTGCCACCTATGTCTATGACGGTGAGTGCGGTGGTTCGGCATCGGTGACATCGGACAATCAGTCTCGCATGAAAATTGTCTATGACAATTACTGTATGCCCGTGGATGCGACGTCCAACTATGTCCTCAACGGTGTGTATGACGTCACTTATACCTTGAGCGGGGATCAGGTTACCGGTTTTTCCGCAGACTTTGATTACGCCGGCACATACGCGGGTGAGACCTACCGAAGCAAGGGCAACGTGAGTTGCAGCGGCGAGTTTCTCGACAACTGCACCTACTCCAGCACGTTCAATGGCACCAATGGACAGGCCTATCGCATTTCAGGCGTCTCGGTGACGGGTGACCAGTACTCCGGCTACAACATTTCCGCACGAGTGTACGACGGCGACCGTGGCTACGTAGATTTCCAGGGAACTGGCCTGATCCCCTGCAGTGGCGGTGGCTTCAGTAGCGGAACCATTACCTTCTCCGATTCTGACGGTGAGGTGATAACGGCCACATTCAGCACTTGTGGAGAGTATACGGTTACTTACAAAGGATCATCGGTCCTGGTAACCCAGAACTGATCTCACGCCTGAAGCCGGGGTTGGGGTCGCCTAGAACCTGATCGCCAGCCTCAGTCCGTGCCGGACAGTTTCGCTGTCCGGCTCGGACACCCCAAACACAGTGCCGTTTCGCTGGACACGCACGGTATTGCTTTCGCCATGATCCCACCGCTCATAAAACCACCCGATGGATAAATGCGGTGCCAGCGCGGGTGACCAGTCGAGTTCCATACGAACCCCGGTACCTTCGCCAAGATCCAGTTCCGGTCTGCCCAGGCCAACGGGTTCCAGACCCACCTCAACGGTACCCTCTACCGTCCCGAATACCTCGCCTAGCGCGCAGACTTCACCATAACCAAAGCCACCACACCACTGTGCACCGGCGCCTGCCTCCCACCACCGATAGAATTCATCCAGGCCCAGGGTTGAGGCAGTGGGGTGAATGGCTCGATCCCATCGTTGGAAACCGATGACCAGATAGGGCGTGAGTGTGGATTGTTGCAGTTCAAAGGGAATCCCGGCCCTGAAGCGGTAATCAATCAAGCGCTGCGTTGTTTGAGTGGCGAGGGTCCTTCCCCCCTGGGTAAAGCCTTCGTAATCTACTTCGCCCTTGGCGTAACTGGTCCCCGCTTCGAGCCAGACAAAGCCAAGTTGTGTTTGGGCGCGAAGAAAAACACCGGGCAAATCGCCATTTTCACGGTTCAACTTGACGTTTTGGGGAGAAGTTTCTTCGTAGTCGAAGTATTGCCATTGACTACCAATCCGAACATCGCCGAAGCATGGCGTGGTGCAGAGGGCCAGAGTGGTGAGGGTGTAGAGTGTGTTAGAGAAGTTCATGTTATGTAGGTGATTGAAAATAGGGTTGCCCGGCTGGAGATTACGGTCTGAAGCTCGAGTAAGGGGATAAGTTATCAGAGGAGAAAGGCAATTTCTTTCTGACATTGGTCCACTACCTACGAAGTCATGAACCTTTTTCATAAAGTGCCGGCCTTGCCGGCCATTGCATGCCTCGCACTCAGGAACCATGATTCGAACATCGATAAAACAACCATCAGGATGATGCCATGCCCCAATCGCCCCTTGCCCAACCCCTGAAACTCCCTTGCGGCGCTGTTCTCCCCAACCGGATCGCCAAGGCAGCCATGACCGAAGGACTGTCGGATGATCAGCTGCACGCTACATCCCGCCACGAAACACTCTATCGCCGCTGGTCCGGTGGCGGGGCGGGGCTGCTGATCACCGGCAACGTCATGATCGATCACCGGGTGCTGGAGCGGCCGGGGAATGTGGCCATCGATCCGGCGCCGGCGGAGGGCGAACCTGAGGGCATGGCTCAATTGCGGGCCTGGGCCGAAGCCGGTAACCGGAATGGCAACCATCTGTGGATGCAGATCTCCCATGCCGGTCGGCAGTCGCCACGCTATGTAACCTCCCAGCCGATGGGGCCTTCGGCGGTTCAGCTGTCGCTGATGGGTAACTATGCCCGCCCGCGGGCGTTGACGGAGCCGGAGATCCTCGACTTTATCCAGCGCTTTGCCAACGTCGCGCGGGTTGCCAAGGATGCGGGGTTCACCGGCGTTCAGGTGCACGGGGCCCATGGGTATCTGCTGTCCTCCTTTCTCTCGCCGGTCACCAACCAGCGGACGGATCGCTGGGGTGGGTCACTGGAGAACCGGGCCCGTTTCCTGCTCGAGGTGGTTCGGGCGACTCGCGCGGCGGTGGGGGCGGACTTTCCGGTCGCGGTCAAACTCAACTCCGATGACTTCCGCAAGGGCGGCTTCACCCTCGATGAGTGCGTGAACGTGGTGCGCTGGCTCAACGAGGAGGGGATCGATCTGCTGGAGGTGTCCGGTGGCACCTACGAGCAGCCCCGGTTGCTCGGCTACAGCGGCGATGCGGACACCGCGAGCGAGGGGCCGGCCATGCGGGAGAGTACCCGCAAGCGGGAGGCCTATTTCCTGGATTACGCCCAGAAGATTCGCGAAGTCTGCGATTGCCCGCTGATGGTGACCGGTGGTTTCCGGACTCGGGCGTTTATGGAAGAGGTGGTCGCCAACGGCGAGACCGATGTGATCGGCCTGGGTCGCCCGCTTTGCACCGATCCGGATACGCCCAAAGATCTGCTCGAGGGGCGCATCGACAAGACGGTCTGCCATGAGGATCACATCAAGCTTGCCCAGACCGGCTTGTTCTCGCCGGCCAGTCCGCTAATGCCGTTTAAGGTGATTAATGTACTGGGCGGCCAGGCCTGGTATTACCAGCAGATTTTCCGGCTGGCAGATGACAAAGAGGCCGATCCGGATCTGGGTCTACTCAAGGCCGTCGGCGCCTATCTGAAGGATGAGCTCAGCCGGGCCGGGCGGGTGAAAAGAGCCCGCCGTCGGCACGACCGCTGAATACTCTCATTACTTAGCCCGCGAAAAACCTGAACGGCAGGGCCTTAAGCGCGTAGCTCAGGGATGGGCGACGGGCTTGAGATTGGGTGGAGGGTAGTTTAATTTGGTATCAAATAAAGACCAATAAGGTCTCATTCTGTGTCAAAAATAAACCAATCCTTTCAGAAATGGCAGTCTGGCGCGGTCGTTCCTCTGCACTGGCTTAGCGCCCACGGCTTATCTGCGCGGGATGCTGCCAAGCAGGCTCAAAGGGGGAACCTGATCCGCGTTGGGAGTGGCGCCTATGCACGCCCTGGAGACCTTGTCACCTGGGAAGGAGGAGTGTATGGCCTTCAGTATGGCGAAGAAGAGGCCAAGCTTTCCTTTTGGCCGGGGGGCGCCACGGCACTGTCGTTGGCTGGGTATTCCCATTATCTGATACTGGGGCGCGAGACGCTCAGCCTGTATGGTCGGCCCAGAGTTCGGCTCAGCAAGTGGTTTGCCGATACCGACTGGGGGGTACGGCTTCAAGTTTACAGGGCGACTCTTTTCGATGGGGGGGGAGAGCGGCAGTTTGACACCTATATACCACCTGGGCGCAGCTTTCAGATTTACGTCTCAAGCCCGGAGATGGCGGTGCTTGAATGGCTTTATGTCACCCCGGATGAACGACTCTTCGACGATGATATTGTCGATACTTTCGGTGGGCTGACGAATTTACGCCCTCGCCGTTTACAGAGGCTGTTACAGGCATGCACGTCGGTGCGGGTAAAGCGGATATTTTTATTTCTGGCACGGCACTTTAAACACGGTTGGTACTCACGGCTGGATGTTTCGGTTTTGGACCTGGGTACTGGCAAACGTCAGTTGGTAAAAGGCGGAATATTGGATAAGGAGTATCAGATAACCGTGCCGGAGAGTTTTGCTCATGCCGTTTGAAAACAAGTATCAGGAGCAGGTTCGGTTGTTGGTGCAGGTGCTCCCCCTGGTCGCGGAGGAACCTGTATTCGCACTTAAAGGCGGTAGAGCGATCAGGACGTGGACTTTCTGCTGTCTTTCAAGTCTGGCCGCCCAAACTGGGAGTTATTTCCATTACAGGGTGTACAAGAGCTGCCCGCCGTGCGCTGGAAGTTGCAGAACATCGCTCGAATGCCGGAAGGAAAACACTCTGAAGCGATCAAGAAGCTCGAGTCTGTACTGAACAAACTGAAACAGGATCCTGAATGAAGAACTCCACCTTCCTCTGGGGCTGGTCGCCAACATCCCGGTTAACATGGAACTGTGCGAGCAATTGGAACTGGACCCCGATACCTACTCCATTTCTATTCCCCTGGGTGCGACCATCAACATGGCTGGCGCGGCCATCACCATTTCAGTGATCACCCTGGCCGCGGCGAATACGCTCGGCATCCCCGTGGATTTCGCTACCGCCATGTTGCTGTGCGTGGTGTCCGCTGTTGCAGCGTGCGGGGTATCAGGCGTTGCGGGCGGCTCGTTGCTGTTGATTCCGCTCGCCACCAGCCTGTTCGGTATTTCAACCGAAGTGGCCATGCAGGTGGTGGCCATTGGTTTTGTGATCAGCGTGGTTCAGGATTCCACGGAAACTGCCCTGAACTCATCCACCGATGTGTTGTTCACCGCAGCCGCCTGTCGCGCGGCCGAGGGAAAAAAGGGGTAACCAGTCTATGGCTCGAAACCTGGTCTTTATCGGTATGCCCGGCAGCGGCAAAAGCACCGTCGGAGTGCTGGTCGCGAAGCGGCTGGGCCTGGGCTTCGTGGATACCGACCTGCTCATCCAGCAGGAAGCGGGACGCACACTGCAGGAGATCGTGGACCAGGATGGCTACCAGGCGTTACGGAAGATCGAGGAGCAGGTGTTGCTGAACCTGACCGTCGACAACCACGTTATCAGTACTGGCGGCAGCGCGGTCTACAGTGATGTCGCCATGCGCCACCTGAAAACCGGCGGAACCGTGGTTTTCCTGGATATCCCTCTGGACGTAGTGATCGAACGTATTGGCGACTTCAGCCTGCGGGGCATTTCGCGCCGGCCGGATCAGTCGCTGGCCGAGTTGTTTGACGAGCGTTTTGCGCTGTATACCCGTTATGCAGATGTGACGGTGAAGGGGGCTGGCCTCACTCACGACGAGGTGTGTGAGGCGGTGCTTTCGGCGGTGAGCTGAAAGCTGAGGAGTTACATCGCGCGCGCAAACACCTTGAACGGCAGCGCCTTGATCACGTAGCTCAGCGGCGTCCAGGGCCACCAGGGCACGTAGGCGCGGCGCTTTTCTTTCTCGATGGCGCTGACCAGCGCCGCAACACCAGTCTCCAGATCCACCCGGAAGGGCGCGTTCCTGGTGCTGCGGTTGATGTCGGTGAGGATGTAGCCGGGCATGATGTTGGTGACCCGGATGGGGGTGCCTTCGGTGTCCAGCTGCAGGCCTTCGGCCAGGGAGGCCACGGCGGCTTTGGTGGCGGCATAGACGTTCATGGCGCCCCGGAATCCCCGTACGCCACTGACGGAGGACATCAGCACCAGGTGGCCGGAGTTCTGGGCCCGGAAGATCTCCATGGCCGCCTCGCACTGGGCAATCGCGGCCACGAAGTTGGTTTCCGCCGCCTGGCGGTTGGATTCGAAGTGGCCCTGACCAATGCCGTGACTGCTGGCCATGCCGGCGTTAACCACGATCCGGTCGAGGCTGCCCAGCTCGTCTTTGAAGCTCTGGAACACCTTTGGGACCTGATCGTAATCGCACACGTCCAGAGCCTGGATGACTACGCGGATGTTCGGGTAGGTCGTGGTCAGCTCGTGCTGGAGTGCCTCCAGGTTTTCCACGCGCCGGGCGCACAGGGCCAGGTTGCAGCCTTTGGCGGCCCACGCCCGTGCCATACCCATGCCCAGACCACTGCTGGCTCCGGTAATCAGGATGTTTCGTCGCATTCTTCATTCCTTAGTGTTGGCGCCGGCTTAGCCGGGGCTCTTTATGTAAACCACATTCTTATCGCCGACCCGAATCTCGAACAGCTCGCTGGCCTTGATCAGGTCGCTCAGCTTCTTGTAACCGTAGTTCACCGGGGAGAATGAGCTGTTGTTGGAGATGTATTGGCCCACCTTGCCAAGATGCGCCCAGCCATCGTCATCGGCGGTTTGCTCGACCGCGGTGCGCAGGGTTCTGACCAACACGGAATCACCGCGCAATTGGTTGCGTCCCCATTTTTTCTGGGCCCGTGCGGCTGGTTCAGCACCACCTTCACCTTCCTCCTCGTCGGCCTCTTCCCGGAGGTTTTCGGTGTAGATGAACTGTGAGCAGGCATTCACGAAGGGCAGAGGTGTTTTACGTTCGCCAAAACCGAATACGGGCAAGCCCGCTTCCAGAATGCGCATGACCAGAGGCGTGAAGTCGCTGTCACTGGTCATCAGGGCGAAGGCGTCGACATTACCGCTGTAGAGCAGGTCCATGGCGTCGATGATCATCGACGCGTCGGTAGCGTTCTTGCCGGTGGTGTAGGCGAACTGCTGGATGGGGCGGATGGCGTTGGGGTGAAGTTTTTCAATCCAGCCGCCCAGCTGCGGGCCGTTCCAGTTGCCGTGGGCGTGCCGGATGTTCACGGCGCCATACTTGGCCAGTTCCTGCAACACGCCTTCAATGGCCTGGTGGCTAACGTTGTCGCAGTCGATCAGCAGGGCAATGCGGTAGTTGGAGTTCATCGTCCTTGAGGTTTCCTTGTGGTTGGAATCGGAATAGGCAAGAAAATCAATTAACTGGTGTTGCCCGTTTTTACAAAGCTGGCCTTCAACTTTGCACCAGAGTGAATCAATATTCTATTGATAACAGATGTAACTTCGCCAATGCGACAACGGATGTCTGTTCTCCTGGATAACATCTAACTTTGAAAGCCGTCGCTGAAGCATGGCGGGTACTTTTCCGAGACATAGCGCGCCCGCATCCGTACATTAGGGAGATATGAAGGAGGCAGGGAAGTCTATGTCGCATCCATACCGCTATCAGCTGGACACACGGACCTGGTCGTTCAGGAACCTGGGTGACGTTCTGGCCAAGGCAACGCCCGCCCGATCCGGCGATCGGCTCGCCGGTGTGGCTGCCTCCAGTGCGGAAGAGCGCGTGGTGGCCCAGATGTGTCTG
This sequence comes from Marinobacter sp., assembly GCA_014762755.1. Taxonomy (GTDB): domain Bacteria; phylum Pseudomonadota; class Gammaproteobacteria; order Pseudomonadales; family Oleiphilaceae; genus Marinobacter. The sequence continues at coordinate 2,419 of JABURI010000173.1, read as the reverse complement.
GCCGAAATCCCGCTGAAGCGGTTTCTGAACGAAGCGCTTGTGCCGTATGAATTGGACGAGGTTACCCGGCTGATTCTGGACGGGCACGACGCCGGTGCCTTTGCTCCGGTGGCTCATCTTACCGTGGGGGACTTCAGGAACTGGTTGTTGAGCGACCATGCAACGCCGGAGGTGCTGAAGGCTCTGCGGCCGGGCCTGACGCCGGAAATGGTGGCGGCGGTGTCGAAGCTCATGCGCAACCAGGATCTGATACTGGTTGCCCGGAAGTGTGAAATCGCCACCGGCTTCCGGAATACCATTGGCCTGCCGGGGCACCTTTCCACCCGCCTGCAACCCAATCACCCGACGGACGATGTGGCCGGCATTGCCGCCAGCATCCTGGATGGCCTGCTATACGGCAACGGCGATGCGGTTATCGGCATCAATCCCGCCACCGACAACGTCAGCCAGTCCATCAAGCTGATGCAACTGGTGGATGAAGTCATCCAGAAATACCAGATCCCCACCCAGTCCTGTGTCCTGACCCACGTCACCAACACCCTGGAGGCCATCGAGCAGGGGGCGCCGGTGGATCTGGTGTTCCAGTCCATTGGCGGCACCCAGGCCACCAACCGCAGCTTCGGCTTTGATCTTGCGACGCTCGGCGAGGCCCGGGATGCGGCGCTGTCTCTCAAGCGGGGGACGGTCGGCAACAACGTCATGTACTTTGAGACCGGGCAGGGCAGTGCGCTCTCCGCCAATGCCCATCACGGGCTGGATCAGCAGACCTGTGAGGCCCGGGCGTACGCGGTCGCCCGAGCGTTTGATCCGCTGCTGGTAAACACGGTGGTTGGCTTTATCGGGCCGGAATACCTGTTCGACGGCAAGGAAATCATCCGTGCCGGACTGGAGGATCATTTCTGCGGCAAGTTGCTGGGCCTGCCCATGGGCTGTGATATCTGTTACACCAACCACGCCGAGGCAGACCAGAACGACATGGACAACCTGCTGACGCTGCTGGGCGTGGCGGGCTGCACCTTCATCATGGGCATTCCGGGCTCGGATGACATCATGCTGAACTACCAGACCACGTCCTTTCACGACGCCCTCTATGCGCGCCGGGTGCTGGGGCTTCGGCCGGCGCCGGAGTTTGAGCAGTGGCTGAGCCGCATGCGTATCTTTGAGGATGTCGAGCGTTTCGAGCCCAGCGCGGCGCTGCCCGACGCCTTCGGTCCGGCATTGAAAAGCATAACCGGGAGATCAGACCATGGCTGAGAAGCGTCCCCTGGTTCACCAGAACCCCTGGCGAAAGCTGAGGCAGTTTACCGACGCCCGGATCGGACTGGGGCGGGCCGGCGTCAGCCTGCCGACCCACGAACTGCTGCAGTTCCAGTTGGCCCATGCCCGGGCGATTGATGCGGTGCACTGTCCGCTGGACGTGCCAAAACTTCAGGCCGACCTGGTGACCGCCGGCGTTGTCGGCAAGCAGGAGGAGATTCTGCACTTGGCAAGCCAGGCTCCGGACCGCCCGACCTACCTCCAGAGACCCGATCTGGGGCGGGTATTGTCCGAGTCATCCCGGGATCAACTCTCGGCTCACGTTCCGACGGACCACGAAGTGCCGGACCTGGCCATCGTGATTGTCGATGGCTTATCGTCCTGGGCCGTTCAGACCAATGCGGTGCCGATGGTGGCCCAGCTGGCGGCGGATCTGGCTGCGTCCCAGCGCGAGTGGCGCTTGGCGCCCTTGACCATTGTTGAGCAGGGCCGTGTCGCGATCGGTGATGATATCGGGGCGCTCTTAGGGGCGCGGGCGGTGCTCGTACTGATCGGTGAGCGCCCCGGGCTGAGCTCGCCTGACAGTCTCGGTGCCTATCTGACCTGGGGACCACGCCCCGGCCGCCATGACGCCGACCGCAACTGCGTCTCCAACATCCGCCCCGCAGGACTCAGCTATGCTCACGCCAGCCAGCGACTTCTCTATCTGATCCGGGAGGCTTTCCGTAGACGGCTCTCCGGCGTGGCGCTGAAAGACCGGACGGAAGAGGTGGTAATTGATCGGTCGGACGAAAACAAAAATTTTCTGACCAGAGGCTGATTAGCGTCGCTGTCGGAATTGACGCCCAATCGGGGAGGATGGCGTCAGATCTTCGTGGTTGGCGTTGACTGATGAAATATCGGAAAACCTTACGATTTGGCAATAAATTGCCCGCTTCAGCTTGGCAAATCCCTCCAACTTTCCTACGTAACTCCCTGCCATCCCGCAACCTTGCGATTTCTACTTACCTGAACCTGTCCAAAAATTGACAATTTCGTAACTGGCCGGGCGACATTCTTCACACCCATAATCGCCGCGTTTTTGTGAAATTTTGTCAAATCGTCGAGAAAGTGGTGTGAGATATATATGAAAAGCGTCATTAAAACGTCAGGGTCAGTAATG
>JABURI010000114.1 GCA_014762755.1 Marinobacter sp. | reverse complement strand
CGGGGCCTCCCGCCCCGTACCATGCGAAGAAGCGCAACGGGGTTTATTCCCCGCATGGGCCCGCTAAGCGGGCCCATCTTTTTTCAGCCCTTTGACGTTTCCCGCCGGATAGCTTCCACCGCCTCTTTTATCAACGCCGGCCCCCGGTAAATGAAGCCTGTGTAGATCTGAACCAGCCTGGCACCAGCCCGGACCTTCTCGGCCGCACTCTCGCCGTCGGTAATGCCGCCCACGCCGATAATCGGCAAACGTTCCCCGAGCTCTGCATAAAGCCCCTGGATCACCCTCAGGGAAGCCTCTCGAACCGGAGCGCCACTCAGACCGCCCGCCTCGTCCGCGTGGCGATGACCGGCCACGGCATCTCGACTGATGGTGGTGTTGGTGGCAATGACGCCGTCCAGGCCGGTGTCCAGCAGGGCGTTGGCAACAAACCGGATGCCGGTGTCATCCATATCCGGGGCTATCTTCACTGCAATCGGGACATACTTGCCGGTCTCCAGCTCACACCGGCGCTGCTCGTCCTTGATGGCCTCCAGCAGGCCTTTCAGGGAGTCACCGAACTGCAGGTCCCGAAGGCCCGGAGTATTGGGCGATGAGACATTCACCGTGATGTAATCGGCCCGGGAGTATCCTGCCGCGATGCCCTTGCGATAGTCGGACTCGGACTCCTCATTCGGCGTGTCCTTGTTCTTTCCCACATTGATGCCGAGAATGCCACGGTAATGCCGGTGGTCCACCCGGTCGATCAAATGCTCCAGGCCCTCATTGTTGAAGCCCATCCGGTTAATGATGGCCTGATGCTCAGGCAGACGGAACATGCGCGGCTTCGGGTTGCCCGGTTGAGCCCTGGGTGTGACCGTGCCCACCTCGATAAATCCGAAGCCCAGCGCACCAAGGGCATCCAGGTGATCAGCATTTTTGTCCAGGCCCGCCGCCAGGCCAACCGGATTGGGGAAGTCCAGCCCCATAACATTGACTGGCAATGCATCTATTTTTGGTGAAAAAGCACTCAACAGTCCCAGTTTCTGGGCGACATCGAGGCTGCCAAGCGCCATGTTGTGGGCTTGTTCCGGTGGAAAGCGGAATAACAGGTTGCGGATAACGCCGTACATCAGATAACTCCCTGAATGTCAGTGGGCGGCAGTATACCGGAAGTTTTCCACAGCATCCTGCCTGCTTGAACAATCGCCCGTAACTGCTTGTCTTCGTAACACCTCGTGAGCTTTTCCACGGAATCTGTGGATAACCCTGTTGAAAATCACGGGGCAAACTTTCAGACCCCTTGATAACTGCGCCAGCCTACAAATTGATCATTTTTTAACCAGTTTATTTTTTTATATTTTTCAATAGGTTATAATTACCAGAGCTGGCTGGGCTACACATCGTAAAGCTTCTTGACACCGTAACCGGAATGCAACCATGTGCATAAATTGTGCGGACGCAAGTGTAACATCCGTCCCCACAGTCATCGGGTTTAACGTTATACTTTCCGGGACACGCAGCCGCCGGAGCCATGCCGAATGCAAGAATCGGTTTCAACGACATCCAGCACCCAGGAATCCCTGAACAAGGAAATGAAAGCGGCCTCGAGGGTCACCATAATCGGAATGATTCTTGATGCGGTACTGGGTGTCATAAAAGTCATCGGTGGTGCACTTTTCAACTCGCAGGCGTTGTTTGTTGATGGCATCCATTCCTTTACAGACGTCGCCTCCGACCTGGTGGTGCTCGGGGTCATGCGCATCTCCCGGCAGGAGCCCGACGAAGACCATCCATACGGCCACCAGCGGATCGAAACTTTCGGCACACTGCTGCTCGGCAGCATCCTCATAGCCGTGGGCGCTGCCCTGGCCTGGGAAAACATCCTGCGTCTCATGGAAGGTGGAATCAGCCAGGTGCCCGGGTGGCCGGTCCTCGTGGCGGCAGCGGTCTCGGTCGCCGGCAAGGAGTGGATCTACCACTACACCCGCCACGTGGGCAAGGCCATCCGTTCGGACCTGATCATCGCCAACGCCTGGCATAGCCGCACCGATGCGTTCTCGTCCATTGTGGTCCTGCTCTCCACCGTGGGCGCGATGATGGGCTGGGAGTGGCTCGACGTGCTGGCTGCGGTGGTTATCGCGCTGATCATTATTCACATCGGTTGGAAATTCACCTGGGATAGCGTCAAGGAACTGGTGGACACCGGCCTGTCCAGGGAGGACACGGAGAAACTGAAAGCCATCGCCCGGGAGACCGACGGCGTGCGCAATGTACATGAACTCCGGACCCGTCGTATGGGCCATGACATCCTGCTGGATGTGCATCTTGTGGTACGCCCGGACATCAGCGTTTCAGAGGGCCACCAGATCGGTATGCAGGTGGTATCCGGCATGCGGGAAGAACTCGACAATATTCGCGATATCAACTTCCACATCGATGCAGAAAACGACGAAGAGCAGACGCCGACCTCAGAACGCCTCCCCTCACGAAAGGAAATTCGCCAGGCGCTGTCGGAAAGGATTGGCGAGTTACCGTCTCACAGCAGGCTCCGACTCCACTACCTGAAAAACAAGGTACATCTGGAACTGTTTTTCGATACCCCTGATAAATCCGGCAGCATGACCAGCGAGCAGATTCACGAGGCCCTTGAAGCCTATCCGTGGTTCGGGAGTGTGAGAATCTGGGTGGGCGAGGCCTGAGCGCGCCCTGCCCGCTCATCCCCGGCGCTTGGCCTCCATGCGGGACAGGAATTCCTGCATGATCAGGGTATACAGCTCCCCACCGAGAAACTTGTCCTCGACGCCGGAGTCGACACTTGGGTTGTCGTTCACCTCGATAACAGCCACCCGGTTGCCCGACTGCTTGATATCGACCCCGTAGAGACCATCACCGATCAGCCGTGTGGCGTTTAATGCCGCCTGGATGACACCCCTGGGCACCTCGTAGGTGGGCAGGGTCTCGAAATCACCGCTCTCCACCTTGGAGTCTCCATGCTGGTAAATCTGCCAGTGGCCCTTGACCATCATGTACTTGCAGGCATAGATGGCTCGGCCGCCCAGCACGCCAATGCGCCAGTCATAGTCCGTGTAAAGGTACTCCTGGGCCAGCACCAGGGCTGACTGCCGGAACAGCTCCCGAAGTCCCGCCCGCAACTCCTTTTCGTCCCGGGCTTTGGTGACACCCCGGGAAAACGCCCCGTCCGGAATCTTGATGACCACCGGAAAGCCCAGGGCGCTGACTACCTGCTCCACCGCATCTTTCTGGTCCCGGGACAGGATCAGGGTCTTTGGGGTCGGCACCTTGTTGTTCCTGAGCAGGTCCGCCAGGAACACCTTGTTGGTGCAACGCAGGATGGAGACGGGGTCATCAATGACCACCATCCCCTCAGCTTCGGCCTTGCGGGCAAAGCGATAGGTGTGATGGTCAATGGCCGTGGTCTCCCGAATGAACAGGCCATCGTATTCCGGCAGTCGCATGTAGTCCCTGCGGGTGATGCGCTCCACATTGATGCCCAGTTTCCGACCTGCTTTCTCGAAACGCTTGAGGGCGGTCTCGTCGCTCGGCGGCATCGCCTCCTCCGGGTTCACCAGCATGGCCAGATCGAAACGGTAGCGGCGGCGTGTCCGGGGTTTGCGCCAGACCATGGTACTGAACCGGTCCAGCGCCGCCGCAAACAGATCCTGCTCCTGCTCCGACAGGTCCGCCGGCGCCGCAGGCCGCATGGAGGCGATCTGCCATTTCTTCCGGCGCTTGAAGACAATTTCCAGAATGGGGCACGGAAAACTCTCGAACAGTGCCCGGGCAACCGGTTTCAGGTCCGGGTGCTCGGCCTGGCCAAAATAGGTACGGATCCGGACCTCGTGGGTCGCGTCCTTTTCCTGGTTTCCGGGCTCGATTTCGGAACCTTCCGCGTCCAGCCAGCTGAGCACACTGGGGTCCAGCTCTTCCAGCTCAAGGGAGAACAACCCCTTGCGACTGAGGTCGTTGAGGGTCATCACCGAAGGCACCACGTGGTGACCACGGGCTTCGGCCAGCAGCGAGCAGTAATAGCCCTTGCTCAGGTATTTCGCACTCTGACACAGGTTGATGACCCTGACCCGACCGGTCGATGGCGAGGAATACTGCAGATACTGGTCAAAGGTCAGCACATCTTCGCTGGGGTAATACGGTGCCCAGTCTTTGGCGCGATCAACAACAATGAGCAAACGGGACATCTATGGCATTCCTCCCTGAAGGTTTCGCCAACTGCGATTTGCGCAACAATACGCCCGGCCCCGAGGTTGCACAATCATCGGGGCGTGAGTGCTTTTACGCATGCCGGCGGGGCTTGCTTACCAGCCACTCTCTACCATAATAGCCGCGAGAGGGAAGCCCGCGAGCATAACCTCCCCACCGACCAGGACCAGCAAAACCATGTCTGAAGTAAAACTTCGTCACGCCGTCAACACAGACCTGGACAACCTGGTTCGGCTCGAACACCGTTGTTTCAGCGACGACCGCCTTTCCCGCCGGAGTTTCCGCCGTTTTCTGGAGGTGCCCCGGGATCGGCTGATCGTGGCCGAGCAGGAAGGCGAACTGGTTGGCTATTGCCTGGTATTGATGAATGCCGCTACCCGTCTGGCGCGGATCTATTCCATTGCAGTCTCTCCCGTGGCCCGCGGCCGGGGCATTGGCGAAAAGCTGATCCGGGAGGCGGAAAAAGAAGCTGCCGAAGCCGACCGCATCATCATGCGACTGGAAGTGCGTGAGGATAATCCCGGCGCCATCAATCTCTACAAGCGCCTGGGCTACCGCCAGTTCGGCACCTACCGCGATTATTACGAAGATCACGGTGATGCCCTGCGGTTCGAACGTCGGATTCTCTATTACGAGCCCACCCGGGAGTTTCCACCGGTCCCCTATTACCCACAGACGACGGAATTTACCTGCGGGCCGGCCGCGCTGATCATGGCCATGGCCGCGCTGGATGAACAGCAGCCGGTCACCACCCTCGAAGAGCTGAAAGTCTGGCGCGAAGCCACCACCATTTTCATGCTTGCCGGCCACGGCGGCTGTGGCCCCCACGGTCTTGCCCTGGCCTGCTGGAACCGGGGCTTCGAAGCCAGTGCCTGGATCAGCCAGGAGGGCGCCCTGTTCAAGGACACGGTCCGCAATGAAGACAAGAAGCGGGTTCTGGAACTGGTGCACGAGGGATTCCTGCACGACATCGGCAGCACCGGCATCGAGCTCCACCATGACCCCCTGACCCTGGAGGGGATGGAAAATGCCCTGCACGAGGGACGCATACCGGTCATCCTGATCAGCACCTGGCAACTGAACCGGAGCCGGGTGCCCCACTGGGTCACGGTCTGCGCCATCGACGAGGAGTTCGTTTACCTGCACGATCCGGAAATCGACGTTCAGGCAGGCGAGACGGTCGCTGACAAACAGTACCTGCCGGTGGACAAACGGGTATTCACCCGCATGTCCAGCTACGGCCGCAACCAGCCGTTGCAGGCGGCGGTGATTGTGGGGCCCAGGCGCACCGGGTAATCAGCCGGTGCGCAGGGCCGCTTCCTTGAGTTCGGCAATTTCGTCCCGCAGGCGTGCGGCGGTTTCGAAATCCAGGTCCGAGGCCGCCTTGTACATCTCGTCTTCCAGTCGGGCCACTTCCTTGAGCACTTCCTCCGGCGATCGGTTACCCGCCTTCGCCCGATACTGCTCGGCTTCCTCAGCCGCCTTCTGACCCGGCCGCTCGGCCTTGCGCCGGCCACGGCCGCCACCACCAGCTGCACCTTCCATGATGTCCGCGATTTTCTTGTTCAGGCCGGTGGGCGTGATGCCATGCTCCTCGTTGAACGCCGCCTGCTTCTCCCGGCGCCGCTGGGTTTCATCAATGGCACGTTGCATGGAGCCGGTGATGTTGTCACCGTAGAGGATCGCCTTGCCGTGAACATTTCGGGCGGCCCGCCCGATGGTCTGGATCAGGGACCGCTCACTGCGCAGGAAGCCCTCCTTGTCGGCGTCCAGAATGGCCACCAGGGAGACCTCCGGCATGTCGAGACCTTCCCGCAGCAGGTTGATCCCCACCAGAACGTCAAACTCGCCACGGCGCAGATCCCGGATGATTTCCACCCGCTCCACGGTGTCGATATCCGAGTGCAGATACCGGACCTTGATGTCGTGTTCCATCAGGAAGTCGGTCAGGTCTTCCGCCATGCGCTTGGTCAGCGTAGTCACCAGCACCCGCTCCTGCACTTTCACCCGGGAATGGATCTCGGACAACAGGTCGTCCACCTGAGTGGAAGCGGGGCGAACCTCGATTTCGGGATCGAGCAGGCCGGTGGGACGAACCACCTGCTCCACCACCTGGCCGGCATGCTCGGCCTCGTAGTTGCCCGGGGTCGCGGAGACAAAAATCATCTGCGGCGCAATACGTTCCCATTCCTCGAACCGCATCGGACGGTTATCCAGCGCCGAGGGTAGCCGGAACCCGTACTCCACCAGGGTTTCCTTACGTGACCGGTCACCTTTGTACATGGCGCCGATCTGGGGAATGGTCACGTGGGATTCGTCCACCACCAGCAGGGCATTGGGCGGAAGGTAATCAAACAGGGTCGGCGGCGCCTCTCCGGGCCGGCGCCCGGACAGGTAGCGGGAATAGTTCTCGATGCCGTTACAGTAACCCAGCTCCAGCATCATCTCGATGTCGTACCGGGTGCGCTCCTCCAGGCGCTGGGCCTCGACCAGCCGGTTGTTGTCCCGCAGCTGTTGCAGGCGCTCATCCAGCTCCACCTTGATGTGCTCCACCGCATCCAACACCGTCTGGCGCGGGGTGACGTAGTGGGATTTCGGATAGATGGTGACCCGTGGCACCCGCCGCAGCACCTCGCCAGTGAGCGGATCGAAATAGCTGAGGTTTTCCACCTCGTCGTCGAACAGCTCGATGCGGATGGCCTCCTTCTCCGATTCCGCGGGGAACACGTCGATAACATCACCCCGGACCCGGTAATTGGCCCGGTGGAATTCCACATCGTTACGGGTGTATTGAAGCTCGGCCAGCCGACGCAGGATGAAACGCTGATCAATCTGATCGCCCCGGTCCAGGTGCAGCATCATCTTCAGGTAGGACTGGGGATCACCCAGACCATAGATGGACGATACCGTGGCGACGATGATGGCATCCGGCCGTTCCAGCAGCGCCTTGGTGGCGGACAGCCGCATCTGCTCGATATGCTCGTTGATGGAGGCATCTTTCTCGATGAAAGTGTCCGAAGAGGGCACGTAGGCTTCCGGCTGATAGTAGTCGTAGTAGGAGACGAAGTACTCCACCGCGTTATCCGGGAAGAACTCACGGAACTCGCCATACAACTGGGCCGCCAGGGTCTTGTTGTGGGCCATGATGATGGTCGGCCGCTGCACCTGCTCGATGACATTGGCAACGGTGAAGGTTTTCCCGGAGCCGGTCACCCCGAGCAGCGTCTGATGCGCCAGGCCCGCCTGGATACCATCCACCAGACCCTCAATGGCCTTGGGCTGATCACCGGCCGGCTGGTAGGGAGAATCGACTCTGAACGCCCCGCTCTGGGCGGTACTGGTTTCATTCTTTGCCATAATTGGCGGATAACCTCCGGAATTGCGCGGCGCCCGCCCGGAGCGGACTTATACCATCGAGAAATTTAGCGTTATGCTGGCTTCATGATACCATCAGTGCGATCGACGGCTGGGCGAAATTCAGCCAGAACTGGCTCCTCCCCGGCCGATCGCAGCCCAATAAGACGCAGCTTTAAGGAGCTCAAGTTTGGACCTTCAACTTTCCAGCCGAGTACAGGCTATCAAGCCCTCTCCCACTCTCGCAGTCACCAACAAGGCCGCGGAACTCCGCGCAGCCGGCCAGGATATCATTGGCCTGGGTGCTGGCGAGCCGGACTTCGACACCCCCGAGCACATCAAACAGGCAGCCATTGAAGCCATCAACAACGGCCAGACCAAATACACCGCCGTGGATGGTACGCCGGCCCTGAAGAAAGCGATTATTGCGAAGTTCAAACGGGACAACGGCCTGGAATACGAAGCCAACCAGATATTGGTAAGCAGTGGTGGCAAACAGAGCTTTTTCAACCTGGCACTTGCCACACTGAACGAAGGTGATGAAGCCATCATCCCGGCGCCCTACTGGGTTTCCTACCCGGACATGGTACTGGTCGCCGAAGGCAAGCCGGTCATCATCGAGACCAGCGCGGACACCCGCTTCAAGATCACCCCGGAGCAGCTGGAAAACGCCATCACCGAGCGTACCCGCCTGTTCGTGATCAACAGCCCGTCCAACCCGAGCGGCATGGCCTACTCCATGGAAGAGCTGAAGGCGATTGGTGAAGTGCTGAAGAAGCACCCTAATATCATGATCGCCACTGACGACATGTACGAGCCGATCCTGTGGACCGGCAAGCCGTTCTGCAACATCGTGAACGCTTGCCCGGAGCTGTACGAGCGGACCTTCGTCCTCAACGGTGTCTCCAAGGCCTATTCCATGACCGGCTGGCGTATCGGCTACGCGGCGGGACCGGCCAAGATCATCGGCGCCATGAAGAAGATCCAGTCCCAGAGCACCTCCAACCCCTGCTCCATCTCCCAGGCCGCTGCCACCGCCGCTCTGGATGGTGATCAGGCCTGCGTGGGCGAGATGGTCAAGGCGTTCAAGGAGCGCCACGACTGGCTGGTCGACGCCCTGAACAAGCTGCCGGGCGTTGAGTGCCTGAACGGTGACGGCACCTTCTACGTGTTCCCGAGTTTCCAGGGTGCCATCGATGCCGACGACAGCGTCAGCACCGACGTGGAGTTCGCGGAGAAGCTGCTGACCGACGCCGGCGTGGCCATCGTTCCGGGCTCCGCCTTTGGTGCCCCGGGCCACATGCGTCTGAGCTTCGCGACGAGCATGGAGAACCTGCAGAAGGCGGTTGAGCGTTTGCAGAAGGCGCTTGGCTAAAAAGTTTTTGTCAGGGGTTGACGGGGCGGTATAGCCACCTTAATATACGCGCCTCGTCATATGACGACGTTCCCCGATAGCTCAGTTGGTAGAGCAACGGACTGTTAATCCGTTTGTCGCTGGTTCGAGCCCAGCTCGGGGAGCCAATATTTTGAAAGCCCGCTAATTCTTTGAGTTAGCGGGCTTTTTTGTGTTTGCCTATTTTTCGGCTCTTCCTCAAAGCTTGGCTGGTTAACTTAGTTCTGCCCTAGCCTGGCCGTTCGGGGGATGGCGTGGTGGGGCCGGCCTCCCAAAAACCGCTACGAGCACGTCCATGTGCGCTTGTTTCAGGCCATCCCTGGCCTTCAACATTTTTGGGAGGCCGGCCCCACCACGCCACTCAAGCTTAAGCAGTTATAGGCTAATTACTTCAGAGTGAATGGCTTCAAGGGCAGCCAGAGGATCTGGCGCCTGGGTAATTGGCCGACCAATCACGAGGTAATCGGAACCGGCCTTGAGGGCATCCGCGGGAGTCATGATGCGTTGTTGGTCACCTTTGTCGGCGGTCAGCGGTCGGATCCCCGGGGTGATCAGTTTGAAGTCGGCGCCCTGCTCGGCTTTGAGCTTTGGCGCTTCCTGCGCGGAGCAGACGACGCCGTCGAGCCCGCAGTTTCTGGTCAGGGTCGCCAGGCGTGAGACCTGGGCTTCCGGGGAGTCGGTGATGCCGATGCCGGCCAGGTCTTCCGGGCCCATGCTGGTGAG
>JABURI010000271.1 GCA_014762755.1 Marinobacter sp. | reverse complement strand
GCCGTTGACAAGTACGGCGTTGCTGACAAAATCTCCTACATCTCCACCGGCGGCGGCGCGTTCCTCGAATTTGTGGAAGGCAAGACACTGCCGGCGGTAGCCGTACTGGAAGAGCGTGGCGCGTAAGCACAGAACACAGAATTCAACTACCCAAAATCCAACGAAGGAGACAACCCATGGCCCTGATTTCGATGCGGCAACTTCTGGACCACGCCGCCGAGCACGGTTACGGTGTGCCAGCCTTTAACGTAAACAACCTCGAACAGATGCGCGCCATCATGGAAGCCGCCGACAAGACCGACTCCCCGGTCATCGTCCAGGCCTCCGCCGGTGCCCGCAAATACGCCGGCGCCCCGTTCCTGCGCCACCTGATCCTGGCGGCCATCGAGGAATTCCCCCACATCCCGGTGGTCATGCACCAGGACCACGGCACCAGCCCCGCCGTATGCCAGCGCTCCATCCAGCTGGGCTTCAGCTCCGTCATGATGGACGGCTCCCTGGGTGAAGACGGCAAGACCCCGACCGACTACGAATACAACGTAGACGTCACCCGTCGCACCGTCGAAATGGCCCACGCCTGTGGCGTCTCCGTAGAAGGTGAGCTGGGCTGCCTGGGCTCCCTGGAAACCGGCCAGGCCGGCGAAGAAGACGGCATCGGCGCCGAAGGCACCCTCGATCACAGCCAGATGCTGACCGACCCGGAAGAAGCGGCGGACTTCGTCAAGAAAACCCAGGTCGACGCCCTGGCCATCGCCATCGGCACCAGTCACGGCGCCTACAAGTTCACCCGTCCGCCCACCGGCGACATCCTGGCCATCGAACAGATCAAAAAGATCCACGCCCGCATCCCGGACACCCATCTGGTCATGCACGGCTCCAGCTCCGTCCCCCAGGAGTGGCTGAAGATCATCAATGAATACGGCGGCGAGATCCCGGAAACCTACGGTGTGCCGGTCGAAGAAATCGTTGAAGGCATCAAGCACGGCGTTCGCAAGGTCAACATCGACACCGACCTGCGCCTGGCCAGCACCGGTGCAGTACGCCGCTTCCTGAGCGAAAACCCGGCTGAATTCGATCCGCGGAAATTCCTCAAGGAAACCATGAAGGCTATGACTGAAGTGTGCATCGCACGCTACGAAGCCTTCGGTACCGCCGGCAACGCCAGCAAGATCAAGCCGGTCAACCTCGAGCGCATGTTCGAGCGTTATGCGGCTGGCGAGCTGGATCCGAAGGTCAAGTAAGATCTGGAGTACGTTGTCCCTGTAGCCTGAGGGTTGCGGGGGCAGATTGGGTTGGGGGCTATGGATTCAAAGCCCCCGACCCTGACCCACCTCAAGTAAGTTCCAGCCAGCCCTTGTAATTTCCCGAACCTCATCAAATATAGTGGTTAGCAAACGAGCAAAAAGCTCAAAACGATTAACCAGTGGTGAGGACCGCAATGGAATTCAAAGACTATTACGCCGTACTCGGTGTGAGTGAGTCTGCCACCCCCGAGGAAATCAAAAAGGCCTACCGCAAGCTGGCGCGGAAGTACCACCCGGACGTCAGCAAGGAAGAGAAAGCCGACGAAAAATTCAAGGACGTCGGCGAGGCCTACGAAGTATTGAAAGATCCGGAAAAACGCGCGGAATACGACCAGTTGCGCAAGTATGGCGTCCGCAGTGATGGCTCCTTCGAACCACCACCCGGTTGGCAGAGCGCCTCCGGCTTTGGCGGTGGTGGCTTTACCGATGCCGATGCCAGTCAGTTCAGCGACTTCTTCGAGGAAATCTTTGGTGGCGGTCGCCGCGGCGGTTTCTCCGGTGGCTTTGGCGGTGGCGGCTTCCGCCAGAACATGCGCATGCGCGGAGAGGACGTGAATGCGCGGCTTGCCCTGTTCCTTGAGGAAGCGTTTAACGGCTGCGAGAAGCAGGTGTCGTTCACCGTCCATGAGGCGGATGAGCATGGCCGGGTGATTCCCAGGCAGAAAACCCTGAAGGTGAAAATTCCCGCCGGCATGCGCGAAGGCCAGCACATTCGCCTCAAAGGTCAGGGAGCGCCCGGCATTGGCGGTGGCGAGCCAGGGGATCTGTTTATCGAGATTGAATTCGCACCGCACCCACACTTCACGGTGGAGGGTCGTGACATTCTGGTCACCGTGCCAGTGGCTCCCTGGGAGGCCGCACTGGGGGCGACGGTAACCGTCCCCACCGTTGGCTCCAAGGTGAATGTGAAGGTACCGAAAGGCTCCACCAGTGGCCGCAAACTACGGCTCAAGGGCAAGGGTTTCCCCGGCAAGCACCCGGGGGATCAGATCGTGATCCTGCAGGTGGCCATGCCCGAACAGCACTCGGCGGAAGCCGAAAAGCTGTACGAGCAGCTGGCTGAAATCGAGAAGAACTTCAATCCACGCAGCAAGCTCCATGTCTGAGCGGGAGTAGGGAATGACCAGGCAAGACCAGATACTGACCGTGGAAGTGGTGGATTCCGAGGGCGGCACCTTCACACTGCGAGAGATTTGCGAGCGTGGGGACTGCCATGCCGAGTTCGTCATCAAACTGGTTAACTACGGCGTTATTGCCCCCGTGGAGGATGTCCCCGAGGCCGGGCAGTGGCAGTTCGATGTCGCCGCGTTAAGCCGTCTGCGCAAGGCCATGCGGTTGCAGCGGGATCTAAAGATCAACCTGCCGGGGCTGGCCATGTCGCTGGACCTGCTGGACGAGGTGCAGGAGATGCGAAGGGAGGTGGATCGGCTGAACCGGCAGTTGGGGCATTTGCTGGGGGAGTAGGGCCGCCTGAGGTCTGAAAACGGGGTCAGATGAAGGCTTTCATCAGACCCCAGAGTCACCGCCAAACTCGGGGCAGCCCCAGGGGTCTGAAGAACACTTTCTTCTGACCCCATCTTCACGCCAACCCCCAACTTCACCTCTGCCCCATCTTCACCCACAACTCCCAATTGTCACAAAACGGTCATGTTCAAAAACTGGACAACTCCAATAATTGGGATTAAATTCCCAAATAATATAATGGGAAATAATTCCCAAAACCGGCAAAGCCACGCCGGCACGAAACAAAACCAACAGCCTGGAGAAGACCAATGAAACCCAATTCACTGACTCTGGCCGTCAAACTGGCTCTCACCGGCGCCCTGGCCGGTTCCCTCGCCGCTTGCGGTGGTGGCAGTTCCTCCACAGACACAGCAAGCACAACATCCGACGGCACCAGTGTCGGCCCGGTGACCGGCTTCGGCAGTGTCTATGTCAACGGTACCCGGTTCCGTACCGACGGCAGCGTCGACAGCGATGACGGTATCGAGCGCGAGGATCAGCTGGAGAAAGGCATGATCCTGAAGGTCAATGGTAGCTGGGACGATGATGGCGATGGCGAGGCCCGCCTGGTCAGCTACGACGACACCCTGCGTGGGCCGGTCACCAGCGCCAGCTGGGATGACATCAATCGGACCGGTCAAATAGAGCTTCAGGGGCAGGTCGTGCTGCTCGATGGTCAGACGGCTTTTGGTGGGATCAGCCCGGTTACCCTGGCAAGTGATCCTACGGCCTACCAGGTGCGAGTCAGTGGTTGGCGCCTGGATGATGGTCGATTCCAGGCCGCTTACGTGAGTGTTCGGACCCTCGGTTCCAGTATGGACGATGTCAACGAAGCCGAGCTGGAAGGGGTGGTGGAAAACCTCGATCCGGACGCCGAGACCTTCACGATCAATGGTTTTCTGGTGGATTACACCAACGCCGTTGCTGATGACGATTTCAGTCTCGACGCCCTTGAAAATGGTCTGGTGGTCGAGGTGGAAGGCCAGCTCAACGCGGCTGGCGATACCCTGCTCGCCGAGGAAATCGACGACGAAGACGATCTGTTTGGCGATGATGACGATGCCGAAGTCGCCGGTGACATTGCCAACTACGATGCCGCGGCTGGCCAGTTTGAAATCAATGGGGTCACCGTTCGGCTGACCTCCGACACCGAATTCGACGATCTGAGTCGGGACAGCCTCCAGAATGGATTGCGGGTCAAGGTCGAGGGTGAGTTCCGCAATGGCGTCCTGGTAGCCGAGGAAGTTGAAGGTCGGGATGGCGATGCGGAGCTGGATGGCGTGATCGAGTCCATTGATCTGGATGCCGAGCGGCTCGTGGTGAGTGGGGTAGAGGTGCGTCTGAGCGGTGCCACCCTGATCCGCGATGATGACAGCGAGGACGATGACAGCCGTGACCGGGTCGACGATCTCGCCAGTCTGTCAGTGGGTGAGTACCTCGAGATCGAGGGGCGTCAACGTGACGACGAGGGCGGTTACCTCGAAGCCATCAGTATCGAGCGGGACGATGAGGACGACGATAATGATTTCGAACTGGAAGGCCGGGTAACGGCTGTCTCCGGTACCTCTATCACATTGATGAACCTGGAGATCCTGGCCAATGGGTACAGCCTGTCCGGTATCTCTGTCGGCGATGAGGTCGAGGTGGAATATGCGGCAACATCCGGCGGCCAGTACCAGCTGACCGGTAGTCTCGACGATTGACGCCTTCGCCGGGGCGCGGGTAACCGCGCTCTGGCTTCGGGTCTACCTTGGGAATACAATCCCAAAGATGAACGACACCGATACCAAGCCCCTGCACCAGGCACTCTTCCGCATCCTGCGCCCGCTGGCGAGGTTGCTGTTACGCAACGGCATTCCGTTCGGGGAATTCGCCGACCTGGTCAAACGGGCCTATGTCGAAGCGGCCCTGGAGGATTTCTCCGATGGGCGCCGTAAACCCACCGATTCCCGGGCCGCTGTGATGACCGGTCTGACCCGCAAGGAAGTCAAACGCCAGCGCGAACTCCTGGCCGGGGAGAATCCGGTTCGCGAGACCACCACCCACGCCAACCGCGCCTCCCGGGTGGTATCCGGTTGGGTGCATGACGAAGCCTTCCAGGCCCGCGACGGTGAACCGGCTGTGCTGCCGTTTGAGGGCTCGCTGAGTTTCAGTGAACTGGTAAAACAATACAGCGGTGATGTCCCGCCCCGTGCGGTTCTGGACGAGCTGGTCCGGGTGGGCGTGGCGTCCATGGACAGCGACACGGGGCTGATTCAACTCAAGCAGCGGGCTTACGTGCCGGCCGGTGACAGTGAGGAGATGCTCCAGATTTTCGGTGAGGATGTATCTGACCTTGTCGCCACAATCGACTATAACCTTGTAAGTAGCGAGTCGGGCCAGCAGCCCCTGTTCCAGCGGACACTGACCTACGACAACATCCCTCCGGAGATCATGGACCGGTGGCGTGCTCATGCGGCAGCCCAGTCCCAGACCCTGCTTGAGCAGCTCGACAAGTGGCTCGGGCCCCATGACCGGGGTATTACGGGTGGAGGTGCCGGCAACCACACCGGCGAGCCGGTGCGCACCGGGGTGAGTATCTTTTACTTTGAAGATCCTGTGCAGCCAGGGAGAGACGAATGAAACGCAAATTGCTGAATCGATCAATCGGTCTGAGCGCGAGCACAGTGGCCTTCGGCCTCCTTACCGCTTGCGGCGGTGGTGGCACAGATCTTGGTGTGGCGGATGGAGGCATCCGCGGGACCGGCTCCAGCGTCGGGCCCGTGTCCGGGTTCGGAAGTGTGTTTGTGAATGGGGTGCGTTTTGATACCGATTCTCTCGGCGGGGCAGTGGACGGCGATGATGGTATAGGGGCCGAGACCCGCCTCCAGACGGGCATGATCCTTGAGGTGCAGGGTGAGTGGCTCACTGACGGAACCGGAGAGGCTTCAGGCCTCACCTACGACGATACCCTTCGTGGCGAAATCCTGATTATTCAGCCATGGGACATCGTCACCAAAACCGCCATTATCGAAATCCTTGGCAGAACTGTTCATGTCGATGCTCAGACTGTTGTTAAAGGCAAGGCCGTAGTTGATCTGGCAGATGGCGATTTTGTCCGGATATCTGGATGGAAGCTTCCAAACGGTGAGTTCCGAGCTTCTTACCTGGGGCTCAGATCTGGATCAAATCTTGATGACTTTGATGATCTCAACGAAGTGGAAGTCGAGGGAGAAATTTCCTCAATCAACACCTCGGACGAGACGTTCACTATCGGATCGCAGTCAGTCTTCTACGGCGGGGCTGAGTTCTCCGACCTGGTTCCTGAGGATCTGGCGGTTGGTGTGTCGGTTGAAGTCGAAGGCAATCTCGTTGGTGGCGTACTTCAGGCCAACGAAGTTGAACAGGACGATTTCCGCCGTTATACCCTCGACAGTGAAGGCGATATCGAGTTCGTAGGCCCGGTGTCTTCTGCCTACAACAGCTCGAATTCGACCTTTACCATTAATGGCCTGACCGTTCGGGTAACTTCAGAGACAGAGTTTGATGATGCTCTCTCGGGGCCAGAGGAATTGGTTCCGGGGCTATTGGTCCAGATCGAGGGTGACTTTGAGAGTGACGGCACCATCACCGCGGAAGAAATCGAGTTGCGCGATGGGGACTCGGAAATTGAGGCCGCCAGGACCTCGGAAATTGATTATTCGTCAAATCAGCTGCGGATCGGTGGAGTGCTGGTTCAGGTATCGCCGCTGACCATCATAACTGACGACGATGACGAGACCCGGCTTACCCTTGGGGATCTGCAGACGTCGCTAGAGTTAACCGTTAAGGGCGTTGACCGGTTCAACAGTGATGGTAGCGGATATCTGGAAGCACTGGTCATCGAGCGAGGGGATGATCCGGCTGCCAGCGAGTATGAGCTGACCGGTCGGATCACCGAGATGGTAAGTGATCGCATCCGTGTGCTCGGGCTTGATTTGTATGCCACTACCGACACGGTGTTCGATGACATTCAACAATCTGAATTGCAGGCAATGGTTGATGCGGGGCAGCAGCCAGTTGTTGAAGCCGAGTATCGGTTCAACGGCGCTAGATACGAGATACAAGAAATTGAACTGGAAGAGGACGACGACGATTAACTTCGGCGTCGAGTCACTCTCCTGACGTTCAACCACACACCCGGGAGCGAGCCTCTCGGTATTCCTTCTGCAGCCGATCCACGAGGTCTGACACGCTCAGCACATCGTGGATCTGGCTCACCCCCTGGCCGGCGGACCACACGGTCTTCCACGCCTTGGCTTCGTCATCCACCGGCTTCAGTTTCTCTCCGTAATTGATGTCGCCAGCCTGATTGAGTTTCTCCATGTCGTAACCTGCCGCTTCCAGACTCTGGCGCATGAAACTGGCGGGAACACCGGAAACCGCCGGAGTGTGGACGATATCAGCCGAAACCGCCTCGATGATCATGTTCCGGTAGGCATCTTCGGCCTGCGATTCCGTGGTATTGATAAACCGCGTGCCGACATAGGCCAGATCCGCACCCAACGCCTGAGCCGCGAGTATGTCCTCACCGTGGGACAAACCACCGGCCAGGAGGATGGTTCCGTCGAACACCTCCCGGATTTCATGAACCAGCACGAACGGGTTGATGGTTCCCGCATGGCCCCCGGCACCGGCCGCCACGGCAATGATGCCGTCGACACCGGCCTCGGCGGCCTTGCGGGCGTGCTTCTGATTGGTGACGTCATGGAACACCAGCCCGCCATAACTGTGCACCGCATCCACCACCTGGCTGGCGGCCCCCAGGGACGTAATCACCATGGGCACTTTGTGCTTCACGCACAGCTCCAGATCCGCCTGCCAGCGCGGATTACTGCGATGGACAATCAGATT
Organism: Marinobacter sp.; assembly: GCA_014762755.1. Taxonomy (GTDB): domain Bacteria; phylum Pseudomonadota; class Gammaproteobacteria; order Pseudomonadales; family Oleiphilaceae; genus Marinobacter. The sequence goes on along the minus strand of JABURI010000271.1, from coordinate 2,062 downwards.
CACAGCCCAGGGCGCTACCCTGGCGTCCGGATTCTCCGCACGGAACCGATCCAGCTCCTCGTGCATCTGCACCAGCCACTGCTCGAAACTCTCGCTGGTACGCTGGTTCAGCGCCGGGAAGCTTCCGACTATGCCTTTCTTGCAGCAGGCAAGCGCCAGCTCCGGGCCGGAAATCAGAAACATGGGTGCGGCCACCAGGGGCAGGGACAGCGAATCGGCAAGAGAGGCAGGCAAGGGCATGGTTTTTCCTTAATTTTTATCGGAACTTTTGTAGGATATAAAGGATCTTAGCGTGCCTCGGCCACCGTGCAAACGTCGATTGGCCAATCGGATCGGAACACTCAAAAATCAAAAGGGAGCCCTGTTATGGGTGAAGCAAAACGCCGCAAGCAAACCGGAGCACCATCGTCCCCTCGCAAGTCCGGCAATCGGGGACTCATCATTGGCATTGCCGTTGTTGTTGCCATTGCTGTCGTCGCGGGTCTGTCTTTTCTGACCTCAGGCCCGGAGCCAACGTCGGATGCCTTGCCGGTAGCCGCCCCTGACGCTCAACCGTTCCCTGCACAGCTGGACCAGTATGGTGTCTCGGTGGGTGACGACAACGCCCCTGTAGTGGTTCGGGAATTCGCCGACTACCAGTGCCCCGCCTGCGGCCGGTTCTCGGAAGCCAGCCAACGTCTCAAGCGCGAATATGTTGAATCGGGCAAGGTGCGCTTCGTCTACTTCGACCTGCCGCTCCAGCAACACGACAACGCCATGCCCGCAGCCCTGGCTGCCCGCTGTGCCGGTGATCAGGACGCCTACTGGCAGATGCATGACAAGCTGTTCGACTCCCAGACAGAGTGGAGCGGTTCCAACGACCCCGTGGCCACCTTCACCCGTTACGCCGGTGACCTCAGCCTGAACGAACGGCGGTTCCAAAACTGTATGGAGTCAGAATTGCACCGCGAAGATGTGGAGCAAAGCCGTCAGGCGGCCACGCAACTTCGGGTGTTGGGAACACCGACGGTTTACGTGGACAACATCAAGCTGACCCGTCCGGGGTGGGGCCAGCTCTCGGCAGTGGTTGAGCGCGAACTGGCGAGCCAGTAACGCCGTTCGCTCACTGAAGCAAGCCGCGGTCAGCATAGTCTGGTAGAGCTGTGAGGTGTGAACTAATATTCATAGTGCCTCAAAGATCAAGGATGCGATTGCCTGCATCGGAGGCCATGCAGGCCGTGAGGGTAGGAAATGACTAAATTTGCCAAATTATGCACGCTTACTGCGCTGATTGTTTCTTCAAACACTGCTTTCTCCCAGGAAATGCAACCCCAGGGGTATCTGGGGCTGGGCTACGCCTTTCTGACCTACGAGGAGGAGGGAATACCAAAAGACTTCGATCTGGGCGCCATCGGAGTAAAGTCTGGCGCCAAACTGACTCCGTATTTCGCCATAGAGCTTCGGGCCGGCTTTGGCGTCGATGATGAATCCATTCAGGTGAATGACGTCAGTGCCAAGCTCGAGCTTGATTATTTTGTGGGTGGCTATTTGCTGGCCGGATTACCGAACCAAACACCCTTTTTCCCGTATGTGGTTGTGGGGATGACAAGAGGCGAGCTCACAGCAACGGCTTCGGGCCCCGGGGGCTATGCCTCGATCTCTGAGTCGGAGTCTGATTTCTCGTATGGTGCCGGCGCAGATTTTTCGGTAACCGAGCAGTTTCTGGTCAACGCAGAGTATATGAATTACATCGATAAGGATGGTGTGGAGGTCACCGGGCCTTCCATCGGTGTAACCTTCCTCTTTTAGCCTGTCTGTCTGATGGTGCCGGTCTCAATGGCCGGTCCCTTCAGCACTTTCCGCACTTATCATCGTAGCCGCCAACCTTTAGAATCCTCCTCTCTGTAATACCTTCATCAACCGAATGCTCCGGATTTACGATCCGGCCCGCAGGAGAAAGCCATGAGCAACAACGTTGTTGTCTGCGCACTCTACAAGTTCGCAGTCCTGAATGATTACAATGACCTTCGCCAGCCTCTGCTGGACCTGATGCTGGAAAAAGACGTCCACGGCACCCTGCTGC
>JABURI010000023.1 GCA_014762755.1 Marinobacter sp. | reverse complement strand
TCGAGGCGATCCAGCTCTTCCGCCACATCGCTCTTCTGGGCCAGCATCACCATTTCCTGGGCAACGCGATCAGGGTCCAGCTCGACACGAGCCTTCTCGAACCGTTCCCGCAGATTGCGCTCCTGGGCCTCAAGCAATTCCGGCATCCGGGCGCGCACCTCCGCCACCAACTTGCCCATGGTTTCGAGACGGTCATCAAACAGGGGACGCAGGCGCTCCCCCTCCCGCTCACGAACGGTAACCAGCTCGGCCACCGCATCCGCAAACAGCTCCACCGCCGCTTCCCGGGCAGCACTGTAATCCTGCTCCGGCACCGACAGCACACCGGGCCAGCGAAGGATATCGAGCGCGCTGATGTGGGCAGGATTATCCAGCATCCGGTTGATGTGGTTGGCAGCGTTATTCACCGCCTGAGCCATCTCGTCACTGATCTCGAAACTCTGGACGGCGTTTTCCGCAGACTGAAGCCGCATGGAGATATCCACCTTGCCCCGCTTCAACCCCTTGCGCAGCTCCTCCCGGAATTTGTTCTCAAGCTCCCGAAATGCTTCAGGCAGCCGGAACGAAGGCTCCAGGTAACGGTGGTTCACGGTGCGAATCTCGCAGGTCAGGGTGCCCCAGTCGCCACGGGCATCCTTCCGGGCAAATGCAGTCATACTCCGGATCATATCGGCTCCAATCATCGTGTTTGGCACATCACCGGAGTTTAACAGGCTCTTAACAGTTGCGGCGAACCCGACCAAAGGGGCAGAAGCCAGTCACCTGTATCAGGCAGCGACCGTGTTATACTCAACGGCCTTTCATCACCCGCCCGGATCCGAGTCCGGACATTCAAATCCAGATACAGGACACACTATGCGACCAAGCGGCAGAACGCCCGAGCAACCCAGAGACGTTCGAATCACCCGTAATTACACCCGCCATGCCGAAGGCTCAGTGTTGGTGGAATTCGGGGATACCAAAGTGATCTGCACCGCCTCCGTCGAAAACAAGGTGCCGCCCTTTCTGCGCGGCGAAGGCAAAGGCTGGATCACCGCCGAATACGGCATGCTGCCCCGCTCCACCGGTAGCCGCATGGGCCGCGAGGCCGCCCGCGGCAAACAGGGCGGACGCACCGTCGAAATCCAGCGCCTGATCGGCCGCTCCCTGCGCGCCGCGGTAGACCTGGAAGCCCTGTGCGAGCACACCATCACTGTTGATTGCGACGTCATCCAGGCCGACGGCGGCACCCGCACTGCAGCAATCACCGGCGGTTGCGTAGCCCTGGTGGACGCCCTGAACTACCTGTTAGCGGAAAAACGCATAAAAACCTCCCCGCTCAAGCAGATGGTGGCGGCACTTTCCGTGGGGGTTTACAAGGGAACGCCGGTGGTCGATCTGGACTACCCGGAAGACTCCGAAGCCGAAACCGACATGAACGTCATCATGACCGACAAGGGTGGCTTCATCGAAATCCAGGGAACGGCCGAGGGTGCGCCGTTTGAACAGTCAGAACTGGACAGCATGCTGACCCTGGCAAAACAGGGCATCGAGCAGTTGTTTGAAATCCAGAAAACAGCGTTGGAAGGCTAGCTCAGGATTCTGGGGAGCCATTGCGGCAACCATTCCCCAGAATGTTGGAGGCCATGGACGGCCAGAAACAAGCGCACATGGATGTGCTCGTAGCGGTTCTGGGGAATGGTTGTCGTGATGGCGACCTTCCCCAGAACCGGGACTTAAAAACCGATCTCGATGTCGTAATCCATGATCACCGGTGCGTGATCCGAGAACCGGGTTGAGGTATCAATCCAGCCATCCTGAATGGTCCTGCGAATCCCCGGCGTCAGCAGCTGGTAATCCACCCGGATACCGGCATTGCGACGGGCACCTTCAGCCTGCTCCGGCCACCAGGTGAACTGATTGCTCTGCTTGTTCACCTCACGGAAGGCATCAATACAGCCCATCTCGTCAAACAGCCGGTCCAGCCAAGCCCGCTCATGGGGCAGGAAACCGGAAAAATCGAACTTGTGGTACAGCGGAGACGCATCCGTCACGTGGTGGGCGGTTTGCAGATTGGCACAGAAAATGAACTGGCGACGCTTGCGCAAGGTCTTCTGCATGTGCAGCCCGAAGGCGTCCATGAACTCGTCCTTGTGATCCAGAACGGTCAGGTCATCCTCACCGGTCAGCTCCTCCTCCCGGCCGAGCGCACAAGGCGCGAGCACACAGGCCACAGAGACCTTATCAAAGTCCGCCTGCAGGAAGCGCCCTTCCCGGTCCGCCTGCTCATTGGCGAAACCGTACATGATGGCCTTGGGGAAATGGCGGGTGTAGATACCGACGCCGCCATGCTCGTTTTTCTCGCCATCGATGAAGTAGGCTTCGTAGCCCTCGGGGATGAGATTGTAGTCTTCAATCTCGTAGGCACGCATGCGGTGATCCTGGACGCAGACCACGTCAGCGTCCTGGTCGGCCAGCCAGTCAAAAAAGCCCTTATCAACAGCCTGGGCGAGACCATTGACGCTGATTGATACTACCCGCATACGTGTTCCCTGATTCGGTTTGTGTGTATGATACCGTTTTTACGCACTAATTAAAGTTTCACACCCGCCAGAAGCCTTGTCATGCACGACTATCAGCAAGATTTCATCGAGTTCGCCATCCAGCGGAACGTGTTGCGTTTTGGAGAGTTCACACTCAAATCCGGCCGCACCAGCCCGTACTTCTTCAACGCCGGACTGTTCAATACCGGTAACGACCTGCTGCAGCTAAGCAAGGCCTATGCCGCCGCTATCAGCCGCAGCGGGCTGGATTATGACATCATTTTCGGCCCTGCCTATAAGGGCATTCCCTTGGCTACGGTCACCGCCATGGCCCTGGCTACAGAAGGTAACAGCAAACCGTTTGCCTTTAACCGAAAAGAAAAGAAAGATCATGGTGAGGGCGGCAACATCGTCGGCGCACCATTGAAGGGCAAAGTGCTGATCGTGGATGACGTCATCACCGCCGGCACCGCGATTCGCGAGTCCATCGACCTGATCCGGGCCGCAGGCGCTGAACCGGCGGGTGTACTGATCGCCCTCGATCGACAGGAAAAAGGTAACGGCGAACTCTCGGCCATCCAGGAAGTGGAACAGGAATTCGGCATCCCGGTGGTCAGCATCATTCGCCTCGAACAGGTACTCGACTACCTCAAGGCTAACCCGGAATTTGCCGGCCACGCCGACAAGGTAGCTCGATACCGTGATCAATACGGAGTCTGACTGATGGGCAATCGTCTGTCTGTGTATTCCTCGGCATTGCTGCTGGTGGCGGCCATGGGTGCCTCGCTGCCAGCCAATGCCCAGATGTATCGTTACACCGACGCACAGGGCCAGGTAGTAATCAGCAACACCATTCCCCAGGAAGCCACCAAACGGGGCTACGACATTCTCGGCAGCAATGGCCGGGTAGTCGAAACCGTCCCGCCCGCGCCAACCAAGGAAGAAATTGCCGCCCGCGAAGCTGAAAAAAAGCGGCAGCAGGAACTGGAACGTCAGCGCGAGCAGGACGAACTGCTGCTCAAGCGCTACAGCCACCCGGATCAGGCGGTTGAAGCCATGCACCGGAAGGTGCGGGAGATGAACGGCCTGATTCAGCTCAAGCGCGGCAACATCCAGGTAATTTCATCTCAGCTCAACAATGAGCAGAGCCGTGCCGCGGATATGGAGCGGGCAGGCCGGGACATTCCGGAAGCCACCCTGGGCAAGATCCGGCGCCTCGAATCCCAGATTGAGGAAATCGAGCAGGATATCGCCAGCCAACGCCAGGACATTGTGGAACTGAAACAGAACTACCGGGAAGACATCCAGAGGCTGGAAGAGATTACCGGCAAGGAACGGACGCTGCCTCTGGAAGTGGCCGACAAGCAGTGAGGCCCGCGCGAGGCAGGGCCAGGGTAAAGTGGGGTCAGAAGAAGGCTTTCTTCAGACCCCGGTTCCAACTCAGCCCGAATCGGTCAGACAAAAAAAGGGGTCAGATGAAAGCGTTCATCTGACCCCATCTTCTTTACGTCAACCTGAATCAGGCAGAGGCAGTGCTCTTCTTGGCAGCTGAGGAACCAGTGCTCTTGCGGGCAGTGGTCTTGCGCGCAGCCGGCTTCTTCGGCTCAACGGACTTCTTGGCTTCCTGAGCCGCTTCAGCCACTTCTTCAGCAGCCTCGGAAACGGTGTCTGCGCCTTCAGCGGCTTCCTTCTCCAGCTTGGCAACCAGCTCGGCGGCGAAGTTACCAAAACGGGAGTTCAGGCTACGCAGTTGCTCGAACAGGCTCTCACTGTACCCATCGTAGCGCTTGCGCAGGTTCTTGACGCTGTATTCGCGGGCTTCGGACTCCAGCTTCTCAGCATACTCGAACGGCTTGGCAGCGATTTTCTTCTGCTGCTCTTCCGCGGCGTTGATACCCTTCTCGACGATTTCCTGAATCTGTTCCTGGTAGGACTTGAGCTTACCCATGATGGACTCTCCTTGGTTTCGTGAACATTCGTCGGGCCTGCTAACTGCTTAAATCGCAGGCCTTCTTTCGATCTCAGAAACCAAGATACGGGCAAAAATTAGAATGTTCATACTAAAAACCGGTTACCACCGGAACAGTACCCAGCTGGGCACCAGCAAATCCGATTCGGTTTCCCGGATCCAGCCACCGCCATCGGCAGGCACCAGGTAATACTCGGGTCCGACTTCGGGCACCACTTTGATTTCCATCAGCTGGCCATTCACCCGGTATTCGTAGAACACCTCTTTCTCGCCGGGGCGGATCACAATCTGCGGGCCTTCAGCCTCGGGTTGGTAATCGGTCACCACCACCGGCTCCTTCGGGGTCTCCACCGGTGTCTGGTCCAGCGATCCTTCCTCCTGGGCCAGAGCCGCCAGTGGCAGGCAGACAAGCAGTATGGCGGGGCAAGCGATTCGTTTCATTTTCGTGATACCCTTTCGACAATCCATTTCAGTACAGAGTTGCACAAGCCAACCAACGCTTCAATCAGAATCCGGATCCGTATTTCTATGAATGAAAAAAAGACCCCACCCGTGGTGCTCGTCGACGGCTCATCCTATCTGTTCCGCGCCTATCACGCGCTGCCGCCTCTGACCAACAGCAAGAATCACCCGACCGGGGCCATCAAGGGTGTGATCAGCATGATCCGTCGCCTGGAGCAGGATTTTCCGGGCTCAAAAATGGTGGTGGTATTTGATGCCAAGGGCAAAACCTTCCGGCACGAGATGTATGAAGAGTACAAGGCCAACCGCCCACCCATGCCGGACGACCTGGCGATGCAGATCGAACCCATCCACGAGATCGTCCGGGCCATGGGCCTGCCCCTGCTGATCGTGCCGGAAGTGGAAGCCGACGATGTTATCGGCACCCTGGCCAACGAAGCCACCAGCAAGGGCATCGACGTCGTGGTCTCTACCGGCGACAAGGACATGGCGCAACTGGTGAGCGACCACGTCACCCTGATCAACACCATGACCGAGACCCGGATGGACCGCGAAGGTGTGGTGGAAAAGTTCGGCGTCACCCCGGAGCAGATCATCGATTACCTCGCCCTGGTGGGTGACAAGGTAGACAACATTCCAGGCGTCAACAAATGCGGCCCGAAGACGGCGGTCAAATGGCTGCAGACCTATCAGGATCTGGACAACCTCATCGAGCACGCGGACGAGATCAAGGGCAAGATCGGAGAATACCTGCGCGAAGCCATCGACACCCTGCCCCTGAGCCGTGAACTGGCCACCATCCGCACCGATGTCGATCTGGAGTTCGGACTGGAGGATCTCCGGTTGCGGGAGCAGGACGACAACCAGCTGCTGGACCTGTTCAAGGAATACGAGTTCCGCAGCTGGGTGAACGAACTGGAGAGTGACAGCGGTACCGATTCCAACACCGCCAGCAACAACGACTCCGCTCCGAAGGACAAGCGGTACACCGTCATCACTGACCAGAGTGAGCTCGATGACTGGATCAAACGCCTGAAGGCCTCGGACCTGTTCGCCTTTGACACGGAGACTACCAGCCTGCGGTATATCGACGCCGAAATTGTCGGAGTGTCCTTCGCCGTTGAAGCGGGCGAAGCGGCTTACGTTCCCCTGGCCCACGACTACATGGGTGCGCCGGATCAGCTCGACCGAGTCAAGGTGCTGGAGCAACTCAAACCGCTGCTGGAAGACCCGAAACAGAAGAAGGTGGGCCAGAACCTCAAGTACGACAAGAACGTGCTCGCCAATCACGGCATCGATCTGGAGGGGATCGCCGAGGACACCATGCTGGAGTCCTATGTCTATAACTCGGTGGCCACCCGTCACGATATGGACAGCCTGGCCCGGGAATACCTGGGCGAGCAGACCATCACCTACGAATCCATTGCCGGAAAGGGTGCCAAACAGCTGACGTTCAACCAGATCGATCTGGAAAAAGCCGGCCCCTATGCCGCCGAGGATGCCGACATCACCCTGCGCCTGCACCAGACTCTGAGCCCCCGGCTCAAGGAAACCGGCAAGCTGGATTCCGTCTACCGGGAGATCGACCTGCCGCTGGTGCCGGTGTTATCCCGTATGGAGCAGCGCGGCACGCTGATCAGCGCCAATGTACTGAGGAAACACAGCCAGGAGCTGGCCGAACGCATGGCCGAACTGGAGGAGGAAGCCCACGAGGTGGCCGGAGAAACCTTCAACCTCGGCTCCACCAAGCAGTTGCAGGCAATTTTCTATGACAAGCTTGACCTGCCGGTCATCAAGAAGACACCGAAAGGAGCCCCCTCCACCGCCGAGCCGGTGTTGCAGGAACTGGCCCACGAGCATGAGTTACCACGACTGATTCTCGAGCACCGCAGCCTGAGCAAGCTCAAGTCCACTTATACCGATACCCTGCCGGAGTTGATCCATCATCGGACCAGCCGGGTCCACACCTCCTATCACCAGGCTGTGACGGCTACGGGCCGGCTGTCTTCGTCGGAACCCAACCTGCAGAACATTCCGATCCGCACCGAGCAGGGTCGCCGTATCCGCCAGGCCTTCATCGCCCCGGAAGGCTACAAGCTGGTGGCGGCGGACTACTCCCAGATCGAGCTGCGGATCATGGCCCACCTGTCCGGAGACAAGGGTCTGATCAATGCCTTCGAGCATGGGGAGGATATCCACAAGGCCACGGCGGCCGAGGTATTCGGCGTCAGCCTCACGGACGTTAGCTCCGAGCAGCGCCGCAGCGCCAAGGCCATCAACTTCGGCCTCATCTATGGCATGTCCGCTTTTGGACTGTCCCGGCAGCTGGGCGTGGAGCGAAAACTAGCCCAGGAATACATCGACCGCTATTTCGAGCGCTACCCCGGCGTCTTGCAGTACATGGACAACATCCGCAAACAGGCCCATGAAGATGGCTTCGTGGAAACCCTGTACGGCCGGCGCCTGTACCTGCCCGAAATCAATGCACGCAACAAGCAGATGCAGCAGGCCGCGGAGCGCACTGCGATCAACGCCCCCATGCAGGGAACTGCGGCGGATATCATCAAGCGGGCCATGATCGAGGTGGACAACTGGTTGCGCAAGGAACATGCCGACGAGGCCCGCATGACCATGCAGGTCCACGACGAACTCATCATTGAAGTGCAGGAATCCGCCCTGGACAAGGTCCGGGACGGACTGGTGCAACGGATGTCCGGCGCCGCCGAGCTGGCCATTCCCCTGGTGGTGGATGCGGGCGTCGGAGACAACTGGGACGAAGCCCACTGATTCGGCCCGCCTGATAAGCCGGCCCGGGCACTGGCCAGGCCGGCTCCTTTACCCCAAAACGGGGCAAAACACCTTCCAATTGCACCGTTGAGTGACACAGCGACCACTAATCCCCTGCCCCGGCCCCCATCACAGCGCCTGAAACCGCTGTTTTGGCGAACTGCTCGGCATGGTTTCAGAGAACGGCACAAAATTCGCATCATGTTTGAGGTCGGTTGCCGGATTCGGGCTCTACCGAGCCGGCACCAGGCTGTGACAAACCATCCGAGGCCGTAACCATGAACACTCTGGCATCTGAGAAAGACTGGCTCCTTAACCCCAATCTGCTGAAACTGGTGCACCAGTGCCGCCGCCTGATTCACTCCGAGTTCGGTGTCAAGCTCCATCTCACCGAACAGCATCTCGAGCAGCAACTGGCGGATTATGCGAGCAAAAGCCGCTCCGGCCATCTGGTCCGTACCTGGGAGACCCTCAAGGCACAGGTACCCCAACTGCAATGGGATTCAGGAAGCACGGAAGATGGAGAAAACCCGAAACGCATGTATCGAGGCCAGGCGATTGCTGACGACCGGCCCGCGAGTGCGGTCGAGGGGGGCGAACAAGGTGGCGGAATGCCACCGAGGAAGAAACAGGTGATCTACCGCGGGCAAGTGATCGGCTGACGGCGGACCCGCCAGCCTCACACAGTGCAGCTTGGAATCAGGGATTAGAAGGCTTTACTGATCTGAACCGAGGCGCTCCAGGCGCTCAGGTCGTATTCGCCCCGGTAGTTGCTCTGATCCGGTACGCCCGGCTGCAGTTCGGCAACCTGTGACGGATTATCATGCTGATAGTTGAACTCATTAACCTCAGCATCACCATCAAAGATCAACGTTCCAACAGCAGCATCGACGGTCCAGCCACTCTGGGCATCTTTCCACTGGGCACCCAGGGTCAGCCAGTGACGATCCTCTGACGGAATCCGGGCTGTGACATAGTCACCGACCGGCGATTCGTCCCAGGCATAGCCGGCCTTCAGGGCCCATTTCGGCGTGGCTTGCCAGATACCGCCGAGGTTGAACTGCCAGGTATTCTTCCATTGCTCTGTCACGTGACTCAGAATTGCACCTTCCTGAGGTGCTTGAGTGACTTCCCCGCCGGTTTCAACGCTTACAATGTCCAATTCCTCAAAGCGGCTCCACTTTGCATAAGTCGCGCCGGCGAGCAAAGTGAAAGATTCAGTCAGCTGATGCCGCGCGCCAAAGGTAATGCTTTCGGGGATTGCCAGAGGCACCTCAACCCTTTCAGAAGCCTCGATTGGGGCGAAAATACCTCGGGAGGGATTAACGTAATTAGAGATGTCCGCATCACCCTCAAGCTTCAGCTCGGTTCCTGTCTGTGCAACCAGACCGAGCTGGGTTCGATCTGAAAGCTCGTAAAGAAACCCTACGCGTGCGGTGACTCCAATATCATCACCTTCAATGTCGGCGTAGCCATCCGGAAATGCAGCAGGATTACCTGCAACGGCGAAACCAGCTGCGGAATTATCCTGGAACTTTGTCAGTTTGCCTTCCGCGTAGAGAATATTGAGGCCAATACCCATGGAGAGCCCCTTACCATTGTTTATGGCAACAGACGGGGTAAAGGCAATCGCGGTCAACTCGGTTTCATCCGCAAAATAACGACCAACAAAGTCATTTTCATAGTCGGCCGCCAGGCCGTATGGCGCATGAATACCAAAGCCGACATCGATAGAGTCGCTGATCTCATGGGTAAAGTAGAAATTGGGAAGAACGGCGGGATCGGCGATGTCTCCACCCGTACTGCCATTGACCGGCATACCAAGTTGATTGGTCGCTGAGGTGGAACCCTCTTTCGCCTCGGCATCAATATCCAGAACCGCAGCGCCAAAGGAAACATTCATCCCGGACAGCTGACTCATCCCCGCCGGGTTGAACAGCACAGTGGTCGCATTCTCGGGATTGGCGGCGGCGCCGGCGTTGGCCACGCCCATGGCGCTCGCGCTTTGTTCGTTGAGCGAGAAACCACCCGCCA
>JABURI010000263.1 GCA_014762755.1 Marinobacter sp. | reverse complement strand
ACAAGGTCTGCAAGATGATCGACAAGGCCGCCCAGGGCAAGGTTTCCGTCCTGCTGCTGGGTGAAACCGGGGTCGGCAAGGAGGTCATTGCCCGCAGTGTGCATCTTCGGAGCGAGCGCGCGGAAAGTCCCTTCGTCGCAGTGAACTGCGCGGCCATCCCACCGGATCTCATCGAGGCAGAGTTGTTCGGGGTCGAAAAAGGCGCCTATACCGGGGCCAACCAGTCCAGGGAGGGAAAGTTTGAGCGCGCCAACGGCGGTACGATTTTCCTGGACGAGGTGGTCGAGCTCACCCCCAGGGCACAAGCCACGCTCTTGCGGGTCCTTCAGGAAGGTGAGCTGGAACGGGTTGGCGACAACCGGACCCGCAAGGTCAACGTCCGGGTTATTGCGGCCACCAATGAAAGCCTTGAGCAAGCCGTCGAAGAAGGCAGGTTCCGGGCCGATCTGTTCTACCGCCTCAATGTCTTTCCGGTGAAGATCCCCCCGCTGCGGGACCGGCTGGAGGACCTGCCGGTGTTGATCGAGCACTTCCTCGGCAAATTCCATTCTGAGTACGACAAACGGACACTGGGCCTGTCCGATAAAGCCCTGGACCTGTGCCTGAGGTACCACTGGCCCGGCAACATCAGGGAGCTGGAGAATGTCATTGAGCGGGGCGTCATTCTCACTGACAACAATGAAACCATCAGCCAGGAAGCACTGTTTGTAGTGTCTCCCCCCACAGCAGAGAGTTCACCCACCGACTGCGTGGACCCGGGCGGCAAAGTCACCAACGGCGAGCCGGGAAACAGCACCACAGGGCACTGGTCGGAACATATCCTCGGCGCAAACATCAGTCTTGAGGAAGTAGAAGAGACGCTCATGCGCGAGGCCATGGAGCGAGCGAACCAGAACGTGTCCAAGGCCGCACGGATCCTGGGGCTGACACGCCCGGCACTGGCTTACCGACTGAAGAAATCCGGAATATTGGCCGAAACCTGAGGCCCTGCAAGCTTCGGACATGGATGTCCTCCCCCTCCCCCTTGATCAAATCGGCAACCCCTCCGTTCAGTTAACGATTTGATGAAAATCAAACCATTTTCCTACCTCTAACAAACCATTGATCAAATGCTCAAAACCAAAGTTTAACCTATATTTTTCAGCAGGTTGAAAACACTTTGGCCGTCATGGCACAGCGGTTGCTGAGTCACCGTCAGTCGCTTTTCCACAAAAACAAAGACGGTGACATAACATGCCATATGCTTCGGAATGCCCTCGCGGCAAATTCCCTCCTTCTTTTGCCATCGCCGGCCTGTCCGCGATGCTGCTGACCGGATGTGAAGCACCGCTGAATCTCGACGCTGTCAGGGAACAATCCCAACAGGCCATTCAGCGTACCGACTTCTTTCAATCCGTCGCGCAGAACGATCAAGTTGTTGCCATGGCCGGTAATACCGGCGCGCTGCTGGTAAGCCAGAATGGCGGCCAGGACTGGCAACGGATCTCCGTGCCCACTAACGAAAGCTTCCTCTCTCTGGACACCTGTCCGGACGGGAGCTTCATTGCGCTGACCTTCGACAACCAGGTCTGGCACGGCACCGCCACCGGAACCGAGTGGACACCCCACGACCTGCCAAGCCAGGAACAGATGATGACGGCTACCTGCGCGCCGGACGGTTCCTGGTGGGCAGGTGGCAGTTTCACCACGCTGCAGAGCTCTGCCGATCAGGGCGCGACCTGGAATGAAACCACCCTGAACGAAGATGCCATCCTGACCAACCTCCAGTTTCTGGATCCCGATACCGCCATAGCCACCGGCGAATACGGACTGGTTCTGAGAACCGAGGACGGCGGCCAGACCTGGGACTATGCGGGCTATCTGCCGGAGGAGTTCTATCCCCACTCCGCTTACTTCGCGTCTGCAGCCGAGGGCTGGGTTGGCGGCCTTAACGGATTCATCTACCACACCACTGATGGCGGCGAGAGCTGGGACCGCCAGCCTACTGACACCAGCATGCCGGTGTTCGGCTTTATCCGTGCTGAAAATGCCCTGTTCGCCCTTGGCGACAATGCCACGGTCCTCACACTCCAGAACGACCGATGGCAGAGCCTGGAAACCCCCAACCAGCCGCTGTACCTCCGCGATGGCGTTCTTCTCGAGAACCGACAACTCCTGGTTGCCGGTGGCCGGGGGCTGCTTCTTCATCTCGACATTCCTGTGGCCAACGTGGCCAGTAACAACCGAGGAAACTGATCATGGCCGGACTGCATCGTTTTACGCATTTCCTGCACCTGCTGGAACTCTGGATATTCAGGAATCCGAGGAAAGTACTGACGCTGATCGCGCTGCTCACGCTGTTCTTCGCCCTGCGGATTCCGGGGCTGAAGATCTACACGGACTTTGCGGACCTGCTGCCGCAACAGCATCCCTACATCGAGCTGCACAACAGCATCAAGGACGACTTTGGCGGCGCCAATGTCCTGGTGGTGGGTGTTGAATTCTCCGACGGAGACATCTTCTCCAACGAGAATCTGGCGACCATCGACCGGGTCACCCAGGCCGTCGACAACCTGCCCGGGGTCAACCACAACCTGGTGGCCAGCGTCACTCACCGCAATTCCCGGGAAATCTGGCTGACCGAGGTGGGCAGCATCAATTCCGAGCCCTACTACGACTCCACCCAGGGTGCGTATTCGGAACAGGCCCTTACCGAGATGAAGGCCGCCGTAGCCGCTAACCCACGAGTCTATGGTCCTCTGGTTTCTCCGGATTTCCGTATGGCACTGGTCAAGGCCCAGCTGATCGAGAGCAAACTCGATTACGCCGAGACCTTTGCCCAGCTGCAGGAACTGCGTCAGCAAGAGGCCCGTGACGGCGTCACGATCTATGCCACCGGCCAGCCGGTGCTGGTGGGTTGGGCCTATACCTATATGGACCAGATCCTGCAGATCTTTATCTTTACCGTACTTGCCATGCTGGCGTTGCTGGTATTCCACTTCCGTAAAGCGTACGGCGTGCTCATCCCCCTTGGCGGTGTCCTGATCTCCACGATCTGGGGTCTTGGGATCATCAGTCTGCTCGGATACAACCTGGATCCGCTCGGCCTGGTGATCCCCTTTTTGATTGCCGCCCGGGCTATGAGTCACGGGGTTCAACTGGTGGAGCGATATTACGCGGAGACCCGCGCCCTGGGCGAAGGCCCGAAGGCCGCCAAGGCTACCTTTGACAGTCTGTTCCGCCCCGGTTCACTGGGGGTAGTTTCCGACGCCATCGGCCTGTCACTGATTGCCATCGGTTCGATTCCATTGAATACCCACTTGGGCATTTACGCTTCGCTTTGGGCGATCACCGTGGTCTTCACTGTGCTGATCGGTGTTCCGCTGCTGTTGTCCATCCTGCCAACTCCCAGGAACGCCGAGATGCGGGAAACCGCACTGCGTTACATCGGCAGCAGCTGTTCCCGCACCGTCACCCGCCCCGGGCGCGCCAAAGTGGTTCTTCTGTCGGCTGCCGTCCTGATGGGTGCGGGCGTTCTGGCGGCCTCCAATGTCCAGATCGGGGACTCCGAACCCGGCTCACCCATTCTCTATCCCGACCACGACTACAACATCTCTTCCCGGGTGGTGAATGATCGGTTCCCCGGCTCCGAAGAGCTGTACGTAATCGCAGAAACCGACGAGAAAGGCGGTCTGAAACGCCCCGAGGTTCTCAAGGCACTGTCCGGCTTCCAGTCTCACATGCTGGGCGACCCCAGTGTCGGCGGCAGCAAAGGCCTGCCGGATCTGGTCAAGCAGGTGAATCGCCTGATGCACAACGACGACCCACGCTGGTACCAGATCCCCCACGACGAGCGCTATGTCGGTGGCCTGATGTTCACTTACATGGCTTCCAGCCCCATTCCCGGGGCCCTCGACGAGTTCAATGACACCGACGACCGTGTTGCCAACCTGGTGTTCTTCTACAAGGACCGTCAGGGGGAAACCATTCGCCGCGCCATCCACATGGCCAAGCAATGGATCGCCGAGCACGGCAACGACGTGGAGGGCCTGACCATCCGGTTGGCCGGCGGCACGCTCGGCGTGGCCGCGGCCATGAACGAATCGGCCTTCGACACCAACATGATCGTGCTGCCTCTGGTGTTCCTGCTGATCTTCGCCTTCGTGATGCTGTTCTACACCTCCTGGCACGCGGGCCTGATGATGCTGCTGGCGATGCTGTTCGCCACCACCCTGACCTACGCCTACATGGGTCTCTATGGCCTGAGCATCGACATCAATACGGTACCGGTCATCGCCGTCGGCATCGGGGTCGGGATCGACTACTCGATCTACATGATGGACCGGATCCGCGAGGAAATGGCCAAGTGCGGGGAACTGCGCGAGGCCGTGCGCCGGGCCATCGCCACCACCGGCATGGCCATCAGTTTCACTGCTTTGACCCTGATGGCCGGCATCATCATGTGGGTGATCTTCTCCGACCTGCGCTTTCAGTCCGACGCCGCGATGCTGCTGTGCGTGATGATCGTGATCAACGGCATCGCCGCGATGCTGCTGGTGCCATCCTGGGTGCTGGTCTTCAAGCCCCGTTTCATTACCAACGTCTACGCCGACGAGGACGGCATCCTCCATGCCGATCGTCCACGCCCTGAACCGACTCCATCGCCCGCCAGCAACACGCTGGAAGGTGACGGATACGTAGCCGGAGCGACGTCCCGGGTCTGACCCGGGCGTCCTCCACCAAACTCAAACGAGGATCTGCCATGCAAACAAAAATAAAAGGCCTGAGCCTGTGGTGTGCCGCCCTCACGGGCGCCACCGGGCTCACCCTGGCTCCGCTGTCACAGGCTGTTGCTGCAGAAGATGCCAGGATCAACGGCTTCTACGAGAACGCGACGTACGCACGGGACGGTGTCGGATTGTCAAAGTTCCGCAACACCGTTCAACTGGAAGGGGAGAAACGTTACGGCGACGTAGGCATTTTCAGCAACGTCTCCGTGAATGCCACGCTCCGGGGCACCTACGACGGTGTCTACGATCTCAACGAAGATGAATACGGCAGTGAGGCCGGCGGCCCCATTCAGCTCCAGGATCTGGCACAGGGCTCTGTTCCCCATGGCGGCGGCTTGGTTGTCCCCGGTACCGAGCTGGGCTTTGACATCACCGAGAACCCCAACGACGGCATGGTGGTCCTTGGTGAGCACCTGCACGACCAGGACAACGGCGTCGCTTTCGGTGTTCCGGTCCGCCCCTGTGATGTCGACAGCCGCGGCTGTATCGACGATTACCTGGACAAGGACGAGGACGAACTCCGGTTCCAGGAATTCAACGACCACCTGGATTTCATCCGCGAGCTCTATGTCGACTTCGACCTGAACTTCGACAGCGGTAACGTACTGAGCACCCGCCTGGGTAAACAGCAGGTGATCTGGGGCCGGACGGACCTGTTCCGGGTGCTGGATGTGATCAACCCCGTGGATTATTCCCGCAACAACATCTATGACGAACTGGAAGACATCCGGATTCCCATGTGGATCCTGAAAACGGATTACCGCATGGGCCCGACGGAAGTCTTCGAGGGATTCGCGTTTGACGATCTCAACTTCCAGGTGGTGTGGAACTTCGATGAGTTCCGGCCCCACGACATCGGCCAGTGTGGTCAGCCCAACGTCATCCTCGATGCCGGGTGTTTCTTCCGCGGCATGAACAACCTGTGGGAGAACGGCGGCACCGTGGCCAACTTTGCCGGCGCCACCCCGGACGGCGGTCTGGCAACCGACTTCGGCCCGGGCCAGATCGGTATCCGCCGGGCCAACCTGCCCAGCTGGAAGCTGTCGAACACCCAGCTCGGTCTGAAACTGGAAGGTGTCTACGGCGATCTGGGCTTCTCACTGAACGCCCTGACCTACCGTTCCCAGCTGCCGTCACTCCGTGGTGGTATTCCGGCCGAAAACGCCTTTACCAGTGAGACAGCCGTATGGCCCTCGCTGATCGCGTTCGACATTCATTTCCCCCGGGTCAACCTGGTTGGTGGCTCCCTGGATTACTACTCCCAGGGCATCGACACGGTGTTCCGGTTCGAGACCGCCTACACCTCCGGTGAGGAATTCGCCAATACCCTGCGGGAAAGGCTCTACTCCGAGTCTGACGTGCTGCGTTACGTCGTCGGCGCGGACAAGAACATCTTCATCCCGTTCCTGAACGAGAAACAGTCGTTCCTGTTCTCCGGCCAGATCTTCGGCCAGCACATTCTTGACCACGAGCGTGAGCAACGGACCTACGGTGAAGCCGGTATTCCCGACTGGGAGCACAACTGGATTGGCACCCTGCTGATTCAGGGCTTCTACATGAACAACCGGCTGACCCCGAAACTGATCACCGCCCATGATTTCCGTGCCCAGGCCACCACGCTGGCCCCCAGCGTCGACTGGATCGTCACCGACAACCTGAAGCTGACCGCCGGAGCCAACATCAAGGTGGGTGACGGTGCCCGCAAATTCGATGACTGCCGTTCCTGTAACCCCTGGGATCCGTTCACCCAGACTCCCGGTGTCGTGGATCACCAGCCGGGTGAATCTGCAGGCCTGTCCGGCTATGAACCCCTCGGCCGCTTCCAGTCCGGACCGATCGGCATGGCCCAGGAAGAAGATGAAGTCCAGCTGACCGTTCGCTACAGCTTCTGATCACGAGGTAAAACATGAGACACAACAAGATGAACACACTGACGCGCACACTGATCGCCGGATGCACAGCCGGCATGATGGCCACCGCGACCCTCGCAGAGGAAGCCATCATCACCGAGTCGTTCTATCCCTACAAGACCGAAACCCCGCAATTCGAGGGCCTGCAACCGGGCATGGTGATCAACCAGGACAACGTTGCCCAGTTCAAGGATGCCATCGATCCTGCCTTCTACCGATTTATCGAGCAGGGCTGGACCACGATCACGGTCGGCGAAACGACATCCTTCGACCTTCACCCGAATTACGTGGAAGCCACCCGCGTTTCCCTCGGTAATGTCTCGCTCGGTGACAAGGTGGGCGAGATCAATGGCTGGCAGGCCGGGCGTCCGTTCCCGCAAGAGCCCAGCGTCGATGACCCCCGCGCCGGCGAGAAACTGGCCTGGAACTACAAGTACGGCTACAACTGGGGCGACAGCGCCGCCATCTACCCGTTCTACTGGAAGTACCGGGACATGGACTCCGGCGATGTCGAGCGGACCATCAAGTTCAACTTCCACTTCCTGAACTACAAGGGACGGGTGAACCAGGAGCCGACTCCGGAAATCACCCCGAACCCGTCCGATCTGTTCCGTGCCATCTACGTTCAGGTACTGGATCCGGCGGACGTGCGGGACACCCAGCTGCTGATTCACCGCGCTGCAGACGATCTCAAGCGTGACAACTCCTGGCTGTACCTCGGCTTCCAGCGCCGGGTTCGTCGTCTGGCCACCGGCCAGGTCACCGATGCCTTCCTCGGCTCGGACCTGATGATCGAGGACTTCGAAGGCTATAACGGCCGCATCTCGGACATGAACTGGACCTACAAGGGCACCCGGTACATGCTGATGCCGTTCTACAACCACAACGAGCTGACACTGGACAGCGAAACCCACCAGGATGATGACGGTTACCAGGTCGTGGCCTTCAGCGGCAAGGGCGGCTGTTTCCCGAACATCACCTGGCAGCTGCGCAAGGTACACGAAGTGGAATCCGTGCCGATCGACGAAAGCCACCCGCTGTCCAAGCGTGTGCACTTCATGGATGCACAGACCTTCACCATCCCGCGCACGGTCTCCTACGATCGCAAGGGCAGCCTGTGGAAGACCTTCACCATCGGTCAGGCCCATCCCGACCACCATCTGCCCAAGAACAAGGGTAGCGGCGTCTCCATTGACGACAGCTTCAGCATGATCGATGTGCAGGCCAGCCACTGCACCACTGGCCAGTTCAAGGGCCAGGTCGATCCGGAGCTGACGCCGACCAACATGTTCAACGTGCAATACCTGCGCGCCACCGGCAGCTGATCTGCCATTCATTGTTGCTCCTCTATTGGGCCCGCTTTTGCGGGCCCCTTTTTTGGGTCATGAGGAAGAAAAACATGTCAGTAGCAGAAATCACTTCAACCGCAACGGATCAGAGCCAGGAGCCGCTGACGGTCGTTGTGTCACGAAGGGTGAGAAAAGGGGAACAGAGCGAATTCGAGCAGCTCAGCAGCCAGATGACCGAACGCGCAGCGAAGTTCCCGGGCTACCTCGGAGCCACCATGTTCCGGCCATCCTCCCCCGACGATCCCGAGTACCGCATCGTCTTCAAGTTCCGCGACCGGGAGACGCTGACCGCGTGGGAAGAATCGGAGGAACGTGCGGAACTGCTGGAACAGATTGAAAGCTTGCTGGTACAGCCCAGCGAACGGGAAGTCACCTCGGGCATCGTGACCTGGTTCACCCTGCCAGGCCAGAACCCGGTGCAGCCACCACCCAAGTGGAAGATGACCCTGGTCAGCTGGCTGGCGCTTTATCCCGCCGTGACTCTGGTGTTCGTGCTGTTCGGAGACCTGCTGGCACAGATACCGCTTCTGGTGCGCACACTGCTTGTCACTGCGGTGGTGATGGTGTTGATGAGTTATGTATTGATGCCCAGGATGACCCGGTGGTTCAGATTCTGGCTGTTCCCGGATCACCGCCGAAACAGCCGTTGACCCCTTCGAAGGCAAGCCCAGTCACAGGTGATTCATCAGCGCCTTCAACCTTGGGTTATCCGGGAAACGCTGCAGCAGTGCGCTTGTCACCTCCCGGGCTTTGTCCCGCTGTTGAAGCTGGAACAGGGCCACGGCATAGCGGTAACCGAACAGCCACTGATCGGGCGCCAGGACCACGGCCTGTTCGAGATCCTCCAGAGCCCGGCTATAGCGTTTCAGCTTCAGATTGATCAAGCCACGTAAGTGAATGAGACTCGCCTCCTCCGGAGTTTTCTCCAGAGTACGGTTGATGGCATCGATTGCCTCCAGGTTGCGACCGCCGGATCTCAGGATATCGGTCAGAAGAATGGTGGCAGGGGTATAGCCCGGGTCCTTGTTCAAAGCCCTCTCCAGCGCTTTTTCGGCCTTGTAGACAAAATCCCGCGCAAGCAGGTAGCGGGTTTTCAGCACGAGCCCCGACGGCAGGTCGGACTGCATGTCGAGAAAGTGCTCATACTCGCCACGTGCCCTGGCCCAATCCCCGGAATCCAGTTCAACCCCGAGCCAGGTCAGGGACTCGAACGCAGCGATCCGCACCGCCAGTGACGTGTCCCTCAGACCCGCCTCACCCAGCTTCCGGGCATGATCGGCCGAACCGTGCCGGAGCACCCGGAACGCGCTTTCCCGAATGACGGCGTCTTCACTGGCCGCCAGGTTCGCAAGCAGGGCCGGCTGTTCCTGCGCCAGCCATTGGCCCCGCTGTTCCAGCAAGTTGGCCCTGCGCAGCGCGGGTTCGTTGGTATTCTGCAGGTATTCCATGATGCCCGAAGCTGGGCGCTGCTGAACCTGGTACCAGGTTTCCTGCTCATAGAGTTCCGGGAACCAGCCACCCACCGTCGCGATCGACCAGTCACGGTCTTTATCGGTATGGCAAGCCAGGCACACATCCGGGCTGCCGCTGGCTGTCGAGATATCGGGCCTCGGTACCGTGAAACTGTGTTCGCGGCGGTCGTCGATCTTCATGAACGTGCTTTCGGGCATATGGCAGTTCACACACTGCGCCCCTTCATTGCCCCCGGTATGCCGGTGATGTTCGGGGGTGTCAAAATCCCCGGCGTTATGACACTGGGTACAGACAGCATTGCCTTGGGCTTTG
>JABURI010000128.1 GCA_014762755.1 Marinobacter sp. | reverse complement strand
TGGGTTTTCAGACGGAAGTTAAGCAGCTGCTTAACCTGATGATCCACTCCCTGTATTCGAACAAAGAGATCTTCCTTCGTGAGCTGATTTCCAACGCCTCGGATGCCGAGGACAAACTGCGCTTTGCCGCCCTGAAGGACGACAAACTTTTCGAGGGCGATTCCGAGCTGAAAATCCGCCTGGATTACGACAAGGACGCCGGTACGGTCACCCTCACCGATAACGGTATCGGCATGAGCCGGGATGATGTGATCTCCAACCTGGGTACCATCGCCAAGTCAGGTACCGCCGAGTTCCTGAAGCAACTGTCCGGTGACGAGAAGAAGGACAGCAAGCTGATCGGCCAGTTCGGTGTCGGCTTCTACTCCGCGTTCATCGTGGCGGACAAGGTGGACGTGTTCACCCGCCGCGCCGGTGCGCCCGCAGAAGAGGGCGTTCACTGGGAGTCCAAGGGCGACGGCGAGTTCTCCATCGAACAGGTAAACCGCGAGCAGCGTGGCACCCAGATCGTTCTGCACCTGAAATCCGACGCCAAGGAGTTTGCCGACGGCTGGAAACTGCGCAGCCTGGTGAAGAAATACTCCGACCACATCTCCTTCCCGGTGGTGATGAAGTCCGAGTCCGAGGAAGAGGACAAGAAGGCCGAGGACGAGACCGTCAACGACGCCACCGCCCTGTGGACCCTGCCGCGTACCGAGATCAAGGACGAGGAGTACAAGGAGTTCTACAAGCACATCGCCCACGACTTCGAGGACCCGCTGACCTGGTCCCACAACAAGGTCGAGGGCAAGCTGGATTACACCAGTCTGCTGTATATCCCCAAGCGTGCGCCGTTTGACCTGTATAACCGGGAGGCGCCCCGTGGCCTGAAACTGTATGTTCAGCGCGTGTTCATCATGGACGACGCTGAGCAGTTCCTGCCGTTGTACCTGCGCTTCACCAAGGGCGTGATCGATTCCAACGATCTTTCCCTGAATGTGTCCCGTGAGATCCTGCAGAACGACAGTACCGTGGAGAGCATCCGCACGGCGATGACCAAGCGTGTACTGGACATGCTGTCCAAGCTGGCCAAGAAGCAGCCGGAGGATTACCAGGCGTTCTGGAATGAGTTTGGCACTGTTCTGAAAGAAGGCCCGGCCGAGGACTTCAGCAACCGCGAGAAGATCGCCGGTCTGCTGCGCTTTGCCTCAACCCACACCGGCGAAAGCGCCCAGAATGTCTCCCTCGATGAGTACATCGAGCGGATGAAGGATGGCCAGAAGAAGATCTTCTACATCACCGGTGACAACTTCGCCGCCGCCAAGAGCAGCCCGCACCTGGAGGTTTTCCGGAAGAAGGGCATCGAGGTGCTGATCCTGTCCGACCGCATCGACGAGTGGATGATGGGCTACCTCAGCGAATACGACGGCAAGCAGTTCCAGGACGTTGCCCGTGGTGACCTGGATCTGGGCGAAGTCGAGACCGAAGAGGACAAGAAGCACAAGGAAGAGGCTGCCGAAGAGCATAAGGACCTGGTTGAGCGCATCAAGAAGGCTCTGGACGACCGGGTGCAGGAAGTGCGGGTGACCAACCGCCTGACCGATTCCCCGGCGTGCCTGGTGGTCGGTGAGTTCGACATGGGTGCCCAGATGAAGAAGATCATGGAAGCCGCCGGCCAGAAAGTGCCGGAGAGCAAGCCGATCTTTGAGATCAACGTGGATCATCCGCTGGTGCAGCGCCTGGAAACCGAGAAGGGCGAAGAGCGCTTCAGCGAGCTCTCCGCCGTCCTGTTCGACCAGGCCACCCTGGCCAGCGGTGAGCAGCTGAAGGATCCCGGCGCGTATGTGAGCCGGCTGAACCGGTTGCTGCTGGAGTTGGCTAACTGAGGGGAACGGACGTGAAGATGGGGTCAGAAGAACGAGTTCTTCAGACCCCTGGCACTTGCTTCAGACCCCGACCTAACCTCAAGCCATGCGGGCAAACACCGGGGTCAGATGAAAGCCTTCATCTGACCCCTTTTTCATCCCACCAAGCCCCGCCTTCACCTCCCATAAACAAAATCTCTCAAAAGTTTATCTTTTATTAATTATCCCTTCCAAATCTCCCGCGCTAAGGTGAAATTGTTCTCGTTAAGAAAGGAGTCACCCATGGCAGCTCGGAAAATCACCCCTTCGGCAACATGGTTCGGCGCGTTCTCAATTCTCGCGGACTATTACGGGAACTACGCCATTGCCCACTAGGAAAGAGGGCCCGAACAGCCCGTCAGGCCTAATGGGAAAGGCTATAGGAACCCGCTATGGAAGCAGTAGGAAACATTCAAGCAGCACAATGTGAATGAACTATATTGAGTGGTGTTTCCATCACTAAATCGCTCGTTTGCCAATGCAGCAAAAACAGGAGAGTACGATGACAGACAACAACACTGGTGGTAAGTGCCCGGTCATGCACGGAGGCAGCACAGCCCACGCACAGGACAATACCAATTGGTGGCCTGAGGCCTTGAATCTGGACATCCTGCACCAGCACGATCGTAAGACGAACCCGATGGGGGAAGACTTCGATTACCGTGAAGAAGTCAAAAAGCTCGACTACGAAGCCCTCGAAAAGGACATGCACGACCTGATGACCAACAGCCAGGACTGGTGGCCGGCGGACTGGGGTCATTACGGCGGTCTGATGATCCGTATGGCCTGGCACGCTGCGGGTACCTATCGTCTGGCAGACGGTCGCGGTGGTGGCGGCACGGGCAACCAGCGGTTTGCGCCCCTGAACTCCTGGCCTGATAACGGCAACCTGGACAAGGCGCGGCGGCTGTTGTGGCCGATCAAGAAAAAGTATGGCAACAAGGTAAGCTGGGCCGATCTCTTTATCCTGGCCGGCAACATCGCCTACGAATCCATGGGCTTCAAGACCTTCGGCTTCTCCTACGGCCGTGAGGACATCTGGCACCCGGAAAAAGACATCTACTGGGGTGCGGAAAAAGAGTGGCTGGCGCCGTCCGACAACCGTTATGAAAACGTCGAAAAGCCCGACACCATGGAAAACCCGCTGGCGGCAGTACAGATGGGTCTGATCTATGTAAACCCGGAAGGCGTCAACGGCAACCCGGACCCGATCAAGACCGGCGAGCAGGTGCGTGAGACCTTCGCCCGTATGGCCATGAACGACGAGGAAACCGCTGCGCTCACCGCAGGTGGTCACACCGTCGGTAAGGCGCACGGTAACGGTGATGCCGAGGCTCTTGGACCAGAGCCGGAAGGCGCCGACGTGGAAACCCAGGGCTTTGGCTGGATGAACCCGAACATGCAGGGCAAGGCCACCAACGCTGTGACCTCCGGTATCGAGGGCGCTTGGACCACCAACCCGACCAAGTTCGACATGGGCTACTTTGACCTGCTGTTCGGCTATGAATGGCAGCTGACCAAGAGCCCGGCTGGCGCAAACCAGTGGGAGCCGGTGGACATCAAGGAAGAGCACATGCCGGTGGATCCGACCGATCCTTCGGTCCGTCGCAAGCCGATGATGACCGACGCCGACATGGCCATGAAGATGGATCCGAAGTACCGGGCGATCTGTGAGAAGTTCATGGCGGATCCCGAGTACTTCAAGGACTGCTTCGCCCGCGCCTGGTTCAAGCTGACGCACCGGGATATGGGGCCGAAGTCCCGTTACATCGGTCCGGACGTACCGGCCGAACATCTGATCTGGCAGGATCCGGTGCCGCAGGGCGAGACCAACTACATCGAAGAGGCGGTCAAGGAGAAGATCGACGAAGCTGGTCTGAGCCTCAGCGAACTGGTCTGCACCGCCTGGGACAGCGCCCGTACCTTCCGTGGCTCCGACATGCGCGGTGGCGCCAACGGCGCCCGTATTCGCCTGGCCCCGCAGAAGGACTGGGAAGGCAACGAGCCGGACCGTCTGGCCAAGGTGCTGAAGGTCTACGAGAAGATCTCCGCCGAAACCGGCGCCAGCATCGCAGACGTGATTGTGCTCGGCGGTAACCTGGGCGTCGAGAAGGCCGCCAAAGCTGCCGGGTATGACGTACACGTCCCCTTCGTGAAGGGCCGTGGTGATGCCACTGACGAGATGACCGATGCCGAATCCTTCGAGCCTCTGGAGCCGCTGGCGGATGGCTTCCGCAACTGGCAGAAGAAGGACTACGTGGTCAAGCCGGAAGAGATGCTTCTGGACCGCGCCCAGCTGATGGGCCTGACCGCGCCGGAAATGACCGTCCTGCTCGGTGGTATGCGGGTGCTGGGCACCAACCACGGTGGCACCAAGCACGGTGTGTTCACCGATCGCGTTGGCCAGCTGACCAACGACTTCTTCGTGAACCTCACCGACATGGCGAACCGTTGGGAGCCCACTGGCAAGAACTCGTACAACATCGTGGATCGCAAGAGCGGCAACACCAAGTTCACTGCGACCCGTGTTGACCTCGTGTTCGGCTCCAACTCCATCCTCCGTGCCTACGCGGAGCTGTATGCCCAGGACGACAACCAGCAGAAGTTTGTGAATGACTTCGTTGCCGCCTGGACCAAGGTCATGAACGCTGATCGCTTCGACGTGAAGTAAATCTTGACTACAAGTCGGGCATCCTGATTTCGGGGTGCCCGGCTACCAACTTCCCGCCAAATTCCTTACAATCCCGCTCCGCCTGATTTTTGATCAGTCACCACCTGATTTTCTTTTCTGTGCCGCTGGAGTCTTCATGCGAATCATCCTTGCCCCGATGGAAGGGCTGGTCGATGCACCCATCCGTGAAACGCTGACCAAAGTCGGCGGAATTGACCGGTGCGTGACCGAATTCATTCGCGTGACCCACGGCATGCTCCCGCCCCGGATTTTCTACAAGTATGCGCCCGAACTGCACCGGGACTGCGAGACAGAGGCAGGCACACCGGTGGCTGTTCAGCTGTTGGGATCAGACCCCGAGCAGATGGGCCGCCATGGCCTGAAAGCGGCCGAGCTGGGCGCGACCCAGGTGGACATCAATTTCGGCTGCCCGGCGAAGACCGTGAACAAGCACAAGGGCGGTTGTGTGCTGATGCGTGAGCCGGAACTGATGCATGAAATCACGGCCGCCGTGCGTAAAGCCGTACCATCGGAAATTCCGGTGACCGCCAAGATGCGCCTGGGCTATGACGACCGCTCCATGGGCGTGGCCTGTGGCCAGGCACTGGAAGCCGCCGGCGCCTCCGAGATCGTCATTCACGCCCGCAGCAAGGTGGACGGATACAAGCCGCCTGCTTACTGGGAGGAGATTGCCCGGGTGCGCGAGGCGGTGAGAGCCCATGTGATTGCCAATGGCGAGGTCTGGACCGTCGAGGATTACTGGCGTTGCCGCAAGGTGTCCGGCTGTGATGATGTGATGATCGGCCGCGGTCTGATTGCCCGCCCGGATCTGGCCGCCCAGATCAAGGCCTCCCAGCGCGGTGACACCTTCACGCCGATGACCTGGCTGGAGGCGGTGGCGCTGGTGCGGGAATATGCGGCTGCGTTGCAGACCCGGCTTGAAGACCGGTATGTCACCGGCCGTATCAAGCAATGGCTGAATTTCCTTCGCCAGGGCTTTGCCGAGGCCGAATACCTGTGGCCGCAAGCCCGCAAGATCCGCGACGTCGCCCCCATGCTCGCCTGTCTGGAGCAGGCCGTACCTGCAGGTGCGCTAAAAGCACGGGCTGCCTGATAGCCCTGTTTTCCATTCCTGATCCCCGAAAGCCCCTTCCGAGGGGCTTTTTGCATCCTGCGTAACCGTTTTTCCGGTCTACACTGGTACGAACAGGCAGTGTGACCGTACAAACACAGACCAATAACAAGCAACGGAACAGGAGAGGCCATCTCATGAGCAAAGGGTTATTCAGGCGGACCCTTGTGGGTGTCGCTGCAAGTGCAGGTTTGTTCGTGGCCGGTGTCGGCCCGGCACAGTCTCAGGAAGACGGGCAGGTGAAGGTAACGCCACTGGGAAGCCATGACGGCGAATTCTGTGTCGTGGACCGCGCCATGGTGTTCGAGGATCCCAATGGCACCCGTATTCTCTATGACGCGGGCCGGACCGTAGCAGGTGCCGATGACCCCCGACTGGGCAAGATTGACGTGGTGCTGGTGTCGCACATGCATGGCGACCACGTGGGGGATCGCCGTATAGCATCCGTGAACCAGGGTGAGTGTGATTCTCCGCAGTTTCCGGTGGTCACCCTGCCGCAATCCAATACCGTGGATATCGCCGTAGCCAAACAGGCCACCATCGTGACCGGAAGTGAGATGCCGGCGTTCTTTGCTGCCAAGCTCGAAGCGGCCGGTGCGGATAAATCCAGATCACAACTGGTTCGCTTCGGTGCCAGCAAAGAAGTGGGTGGGGTCAAGATAACCACAGTTCCCGCGGTTCACAGCAATGGCGTGTCACCATCCTTCCTGACCGGGCCATTGGCAGAACATCTTAAAGCTGCCGGTGTCTCAGCCAGCGTGGGACCGCCCACCGGTTATGTGCTGACCTTCTCCAACGGGCTGGTGGTGTACCTGTCAGGTGATACCGGCATTACCGCCGAGCAGAAAATGGTGGTCGCCGACCATTACGGTGCCGAGCTCGTGGTGATGAACATCGGGGATACCTTTACCACCGGGCCGACCGAAGCTGCCTACGTGATCAACGATCTGATCAAGCCCAGGGCCGTGATTCCGTCACACGCCAATGAGCCGGCGACCGAGGGCGGGAAGGTGAAAGAAGGCACGCGCACGGCGGCTTTCCGTGATGCCGTGAACGTGCCCGTACACATTCCGCTCAGTGGCCGCACCATGGCGTTTGATGGCCGGGGTAAGTGCGTTGATATCTGCGACTAGGCGTCAGCCTCAGTCTTCACTCTCCATCTCCGGGGAGTAGTCACCGGAACGGGCCAGGCCATTGAGCCTGGCCCGCTTGCGAAGGGCAGCCTGGGCTTGTTCGGCATTGGCCAGGTTACCTGCCCAGGCTTGCTGGGCCGGCTCCTGCAGGGCACGGCCATAGGAGAAACTAAGCTCCCACGGCTGGTAGCCCACGCTGTTGATGGCATTGAGGTTGACCGTGGCTTCCGCCGGTGTCTGTCCGCCGGACAGGAAGAAGATTCCCGGCACCGCTGCCGGCACTGCACGCCGGAAAATCATCAGGGTGTGTTCCGCCACCTGTTCCGGGCTGGCGGAGGGGGAGTCCTTGCCCGGTGTGACCATGCTTGGCTTCAGCACCATGGTTTCCAGATCCACACGGTGCCGGTACAGGGCCTTGAACACCTCCCGGAGTACCTCTTCGCTGACTTCCCCGGCCCGCTCGATGCTGTGGTGACCGTCGATCAACACTTCCGGCTCGACAATCGGCACAATACCCATGGACTGGCACACCGCCGCATATCGGGCGAGCACCTCGGCGTTGGCCTTGATCGCCTGGCGTGAGGGCAGGGTGTCGGAAATATGGAACACGTCCCGCCACTTGGCGAAGCGGGCGCCCAGCTTCTTGTAATCCTCGAGACGGGATTCCAGACCATCCAGGCCGTAAGTGATCTCGTCTCCCGGCGCATTCGCCAGGGGCCCCTTGCCCTTGTCCACCTTGATGCCCGGAACAATGCCCTGGCTGGCCAGTAGCTTGGGCATGGCCACGTCTTCCAGGCTCAGTTGCTCCAGGGTTTCCTCATACAGGATGACGCCGCTGACGTATTTGCCCAGATCGGGTGTGGAGAAGATGATGCTCCGGTACTCCCGGCGTTTCGCTTCCGTGGATTCCACGCCGACGGCCTTGAAACGCTTGGCGATGGTGGGCGAGCTCTCATCGGCGGCCAGGATGCCTTTACCGGGCTGGACCAGGTCCGCGATGGTTGCGGTCAACTCTTCCTGAATGCTCATTGGGTTCTCCTTTACCGGCAACACCGGTGTCCTTTGGGATGTTTCGGGTAATTGTAGACCCTGTACGACGGCCGCAAATTTGACCTACGCTAAGACATACCGAATCAGCCTGGATTAGGCTAATTACATAAGGTTCAGGAAGGATGGAAAACCGCTATGAAAACGGTTGTGAGTGTAAGCCAGGGATCGTCCGAATATGACTACGAGCTGGAAACGGAATTCCTCGGCCAGGCGTTCCGGATCATCCGCATCGGCACGGATGGCGACATCGAAAAGGCCGAAACGGTCCTTGAGTCGGTGCACCCGCAGGCGGATGCCATCGGCCTGAGCATGATTCACGACCACTACCAGGTCGGCCGGGAACAGCTGGAGCACCCGGAAACCGCCAGGCTGGAAGCCTGTGTGCCCGACAAGCCGGTCACCACGGGCGCCGGGCTGCGCGGCATTCTGCAGGAGTGGGCCATTCGCCACACCCAGACCGAGCTGGGCCATTTCTTCGATAACGCCCGCGTGCTGTTCCTGAATGGGCAGGCCGGTTACCGGATTGCCAAATCACTCTCCGAACATACCGAGAACCTGCAGTTCGCGGACCCTTACCTGGATTTCGGGGTGCCCAGGGTGCTGACTTCCCTGGGCCAGCTGGAGACCTACACCCGGCTCACCGCGCCACTGATGTACCGGCCGGTGGCGGTTAAAGCCATCAACGCGCTACACCAGAGCCCGATATACCGGTTGGGTGAGAAGCTGGTGGCCGGTTCCCTCCACAGTGCCGTTCGGGACTCCCATGTGATCGTTGGCGCAATCGGTGATCTGGAGCCCTTCACCGAGAAAGAGCTGGACGGCAAAACCATCATTACGTCGCGAGTGACCGATGCGGTACTGGACTGGATGCGGTCCCGGCGGGTGGCCATGGTGGTGGACTACAGCCCCTGGCTGGAGGGCCGTCCCATCGGCGTGAACGTGATGGAGGCCATGATCAGCGCCGCGCTGTCCCGTACCCCCGAGCAACTGGGCGCGGACGACTTCCTGGATGTCATCCAGAGCCTGGGTATTGAACCGCGGATCCTGTACCCGAACGGTTACCGGCGGGTAAACCGGTTCGCCTTCGTGATCCACCCGCTGTCCCAGCAGTACCTGACCAAGACCCCGCCCCTGGACTGGGTGGCCAGTGTGTCTCCGCCGAAAGTGATGGATCTGGTGGAGAAGGCGATTGCCTACACGCCGCCGTTCGTCTACTCAAAGGTTTCCGGCATCCGCTCACCCACGGGCGATGAGGTCGAGGGTTGGCTCATTACCGTGGGCGGCACGCCCCGGGAAATCATGGCCCATGGCCCGGAATTCACCTACAGCCGGTTGCTGGCGGCTGCCAAGCTGGCCAAGAAACTGGTCGCCCAGATCATGGGGCTCGGCGCGTTCACCAAGGTGGAAGGCGATGCGGGCATCACGGTGGCCAAGCGGGCGCCATTACCGATCACCACCGGCAACAGCTACAGTGCCTCAGGAGCCCTCTGGGCCGCCCATGACGCAGCCAAGAAAGTGGGTCGTGTCCATGTTGGTGAAAGTGGCAAGATGGCCGGCAAAGCCATGGTGGTGGGCGCCACGGGGGCCATTGGCTCGGTCTGTGCCCGACTGTTGGCCAAGGCGGTCGATGAAATCTACATGGTGGCCCCGGAGGCGGCGAAACTGCTCGCCCTCAAGGAAAGCATTGAACTGGAAACCCCGGGCGCGGTGGTCCACGTGGCCGCCACCACCAACCGGGATCTGGCGGATATGGACATGATCGTGACCGCCACCTCGGGCGCCGGCAAACGTCTCCTGGACATCATGCAAGTGAAGCCCGGTTGCGTGATCACCGACGTTGCCCGGCCCCTGGATATTCCGGCGGAAGACGTGGCCAAACGTCCGGATGTGCTGGTGATCGAATCCGGGGAAATCCAGCTGCCGGGTAACCCGAAGATGAAGGACATCGGGCTGC
>JABURI010000084.1 GCA_014762755.1 Marinobacter sp. | reverse complement strand
GATGAACAGGATCAGGAACAGGGCAAAGTAGCTGTTCGGATCGGTGGAGTTGTAGGCCAGCATCATCACGTAACCGGTAGCCACGGAAGCGACCACCATGACCACGGAGATGATCTGGGTCACGATGGAGCCGCCCATCTTGTCGGAGATCCAGCCGCCCACCGGGCGGATCAGAGCGCCCACAAACGGTCCCATCCAGGCCCAGGTGAGGGCGCTGGGCGCATCCGGGTTGACCACCCGGGTTACCGTGCCGTCGGCGGCGACTTCCATCATGTTACCGAAGATGACGCTGATGGACAGGGGTAGCGCCGCGGAGAAGCCGATGAAAGAGCCGAAGGTCAGGATGTAGAGCACGGTCATGGACCAGGTGTGCTTGTTGCTGAAGATGGCGAACTGCTTCTTGATGTTGGGCTGGATATCGCCCGGAATCAGGCGCAGCAGGACCACGGTCAGGACGATGGTCAGTGGCAGTGCCAGCCACATGTTCATGATGGACAGCGCCCAGACGCCGGCAATGGACGTCAACAGGCCAACGCCGTAGAGGCCGAGAATCTTGCCGAAGGCTGACAGCGGGTTACCCGGGTTCGGGGTGACCACTTTCAGGTTGTTCATGCCGAACCAGCCGGCAAACGCCAGCGGAATCAGGAAGATCAGCCAGATGAAGCCGGCGTTCTGGATCCAGGTGTCGGTGCCGGCTTCAATGCGGCCGATCAGGGTGCCGCTCGGGCTTTGCAGCTGCATTGGGTTGCCGGCGAGGGCGCCGAAGATACCGACGGTCATTGCCAGCGGGATCAGGATCTGCATGGTGGTGACGCCGAAGTTACCGAGGCCGGCGTTCATGCCCAGGCCATAGCCCTGTTTGCTCTTGGGGTAGAAAGCACTGATGTTGCTCATGGAGCAGGCAAAGTTGCCGCCACCGATACCGGAAAGCAGCGCCAGGGCCTGGAACACGATGAACGGTGTACCCGGGTTCATCAGGGCGATACCGGTCCCCAGAGCCGGGATCATCAGCAGCGCGGTGGTCAGGAACACGGTGTTGCGGCCACCGGCTATCTTAATCATGAATGAGGCGGGAATCCGCAGGGTCGCCCCGGAGAGGCCGGCGATTGCCGTCAGGGTGAACAGCTGGTCCACCGTGAACGGGAAGCCCAGGTTCTTCATCTGGGTGGTGATCATGCCCCACATCAGCCAGATGGCGAAGCCCATCAGCAGGCTGGGGATGGAGATCCACAGGTTGCGTGTGGCAACGCGCTTGCCCTCCCGCTCCCAGAACTCCTCACTCTCGACATCCCAGTGTTCGATGTCTGCGTTGGTTTTGGCCATTTTCTGCTCCTTCATTTACTGCCCCGGCACCACGGAAACCGTGGCTCTTTGGGTTTGGTGACATTGTGCAAATCAAGTGGCAGAAGCATTCTTGATATTGGTCAAGGAAAGAGCGTATCGAATTGTGGTGCCAGATTTCGGTACTTTCATCCCGTCGCGATTGGCTCTTAAAGGCATTACAAAACAATGGGTTGCAACGGTAATATTTCCAAAGTGGTAGCCTGTGGAGGCTCTGGCGCAGAAGGGGTAGCCAATCATTTCCGCCGGTTGTGAGCGGGTCGATAGAGGGTCAGAAGCTGTATGGCGACCCCAAGATAGGTTACACACCAGAGCCCGGCGGACAACCATAGCCAGCCGGGACTGGCGAAAGGCGTGGGGCCGGCCAGATACCGGCTGAGTGCGGACAGGCCCAGCAAGACCGCCAGGCCGACGGCTTGCCATGCCGGAGGCGGGCGGCGCGAGGCCCGTTGCCAGGCCAGCCGCAGCATGACACTGGCGGACAGGGTCCCCAGGGCTCCGACGGTAACCAGGTGCAGGGCCGGCGTTGGGGAGATGCCCGCGAGTAAATGGGTGCCGGTGGCCGAAGCACCTGCGGCAAGCCACAGATAACCGGCCGCCAACACCAGCAGGTCGGGGCGTTCCGGGCAGTGCCACAGGCGCCAGCGGAGAATCCTGACAACAATCAGCAGGGCTGCGGGCAGGAGCACGGCACCGGCGAGCCGCTCGGTGATCTGGCTCATGGCCAAACCCATGGCCGCGATCAGCAGCACAATCAACGCTCCTTCGATCCGTGGCTGGACCCTCGCTTCCAGGGGAACGCCTTTCTTTTCCAGCGTGCCCGCGACCGCCGGCGCAATGATCCGGCCGCCCATGAACGTCATAAACAGCAGCAGGGCGAGCACGGCGGACTGCAGGAGTCGTGTCCGGTCAGGTGTGAGACTCTCCAGGCCGGCCAACCCCGTGAGCCAGAACCCCGGCACCATCAGGCACAGCACCAGAATGAGAGGGCCGGCTATTTTGTTGCGCCATTTCTTGGCGGCGTTGAACCGGGGCACCACATAACGGGCCAGCAGCAGGGCAAAGGCGGGGCTCAGCAGTTGAGCGGGCCAGCTGTCCGGCGCCAGCAGCCAGGTGATTCGTGCCAGTAGCCACAGGGTGAACAGGGTGGCCAATGTCCGGCGGGACTGGGGGCCGAGCGTATAGCCGGCAATCAGGGCGAGGGCGAAACCGAAAATCAGTTCATGGCCGTGTCCGGCTCCCAGCAGCCCCGGCGGCCAGCCGGTGCCGGACAATACCCCGTGAATGGACAGGGGCACAGTGAGAGCAGCAAGGATGGCAGCCGCCGGAAAGAACAGCCAGAACGCATGAATACTTTTGCCGGGGCGGGCCGACTTGTCCGAGGTCATCTGCTGTCCTTGACCGGTAAGGGGTGCAGGGCTAACAGTTAAAAGTATCGGAGGCCGATCTGTAAAGGTGCATCATGAATATTACACAACTCGCCCGTCTGCCGTTCTCCGGCAATGGTGCCTGGTCGGAACTGCGGCGCCTGAACCTGTCCATACCCTTCCTGGCCTGGGTCGTGGTGGTCCCCATGTCCTTCCTGCCGCCGGTGTTGCTCTATTATGCCGGCACCCAGTATGGCGACAGCTTTATCCAGGGATTTGCTGGCAAGGAATGGCGCTTCATTACTACCATACTGTTCCTGGCCGAGCTGCTGACGTTCTTCGTCATGGGGTGGTTGATTCACGCCGTGCTCGATAGCCACAAGCTGGAAGTCAGTTACCAGGACGCCTATCTTCTGGCGGCCATTGCGCCTCTGCCCCTGTGGCTGTCGTCCCTGGTGTTGCTGGTGCCGGCGCTGGCCGTGAGCGTGGTGGCCGTGTTTGCGGGGCTGTTTCTGTCCTGTGCGCTGGTCTATCAGGGCTTGCGTTCAATCTGTGAGCGTAAGGACAACGACGTGGAGATGATGTCGGCAACCTACACCATTATGGCCGCGTCCCTGCTGGCCTGGGGTGTGCTGATGGCGATGGTCTGGGCGTTCTGATCAGACTGCGTGCGGCAGGACACCGTAATAGATGGCGCTGAAATGGCAGGCGCTCCCGCCGATGACGAACAGGTGCCAGACCGCATGCATGTAGGGAATGCGGTCCGCCAGGTAGAAAGCCACGCCGGCGGTGTAGACAACGCCGCCGGCGATGGTGAGGTTCAATGCGGTTTCACTGAGGCTGGCCACCAGATCCGATGAGGCAAAGGTGATCAGCCAGCCCATGGCAATGTAGATGCCCACCCGCGCCAGCTTGAAGCGGTTCTTGAAAATGACTTTCAGGATCACACCGGTCAGCGCCAGTGACCAGATCACCGCGAAGAGTGTCCAGCCCACGGTCCCCCGCATGTTTACCAGCAGGAACGGTGTGTAGGTCCCTGCGATCAGCAGGAAGATGGCGCAGTGATCCAGGGTCTTGAACGCCCGCTTCAGCTCTGGCTGACGGGCGCCGTGGTAGAGCGCCGAGGCCAGGTACAGAAGGATCAGGGATGCCCCGAAGATGCTGAAGCTGACAATCTTCCACGCATCCCCGGATTGGCTCGCGCCGGCAATCAGTGCGACGGTTCCGATTACGCTGAGCAGGGCGCCGATACCATGGGTAGCACTGTTGAGCCATTCCTCGATGCGATGGTGGATGGAATCAAAAGTCTGTTGTGTCTGGGTCATTGCTGGGAATTCCGGATTAGCCATAGGTCTAAGGTACTTCAGCGTACACCTGTACGCAATGGCTCGGGATGAACATCCTGTGACCATGTTCAGAAAAACTGAACAAACCATCTGAAAACTTCCGGTTTCATGGTCATCCAGTAGCCAGTAACCTTCCGCACGTACTCAAACAACGGGAGGTTAACGATGGCGAAAGTTCTTGTTCTTTATCACTCCATGTACGGCCATATCGAAACCATGGCCGAGACCGTGGCTGAGGGTGTCCGCAGTGTGGAAGGCACAGAGGTCGTAATCAAGCGCGTTCCGGAGACCATGCCCGAGCAGGCCTTCCTGAATGCCGGGGGCAAGGCAGACCAGGAAGCACCGGTCGCTGACCCGCAGGAACTGGCCAACTACGATGCCATCATTTTCGGCACCCCGACCCGCTTCGGCAACATGTCCGGCCAGATGCGTAATTTCATGGATCAGACCGGCGGGCTCTGGGCGGAAGGCAAACTGCACGGCAAGGTGGCGAGTGTATTCGCATCCACCGGCACCGGCGGTGGTCAGGAACAGACCATCACCTCCTTCTGGACCACCCTGGCCCATCACGGCATGGTCATCGTGCCCCTGGGCTACGGCATTCCGGAATTTTTCGACATCTCCGAGACAAATGGCGGCACCCCCTACGGTGCTACCACCATCGCCGGCGGTGACGGTTCACGTCAGCCGAGCGAGAAGGAAATTGCCATTGCCCGTTTCCAGGGTAAGCACGTAGCGGAACTGGCGGTGAAGCTTCACGGTTAACCGATATTGCTCTGCAAAGCGTTGAGCGGTTTTGGGCAGTCAGGATTCCTGGCTGCCCTTTTTTGTGCCTGAATCAGCGAGATGAGCGGTCAGCGGCTCCGGTTTTCAGTCGTGAGAAAGTCGCCGGTACGACGCCCAGCCAGGACGCCAGCTGGTTGTCCGGCACCCGTCGTACCAGCTCCGGATACTCCTCCAGCAACAGCGTGTAGCGCTCGCTCGCCGGCATGGTGTGTTTCCGGAACTCCCGCATGCTGGTCAATTCCGCCAGTTCCTCAGTCAGCGCCAGGGCAAAACGGGGCCAGAGTCCCTCTCCGTGGGACTGGATGGCAGAGCGGAACGCGGCAAAGTCGGCGACCCAGAGGGTGGCGGGGGTACTGGAGGTCAGGCACAGGGTATTGCGCACCGTCCGGCTGCGGCCGAACACCGGCCACACAAGGTCACCCTCGGAGAAGAAATGGTGGACCGAGATCTTGCCGTTGGGTGCTTCCCGGAACAGCCGCAGGATGCCGTACTGGATGAGATAGACATTGGCCCACGGGGAATCGTGTTTTTCCAGGTTCGTTTCCCCATCGATCCGGCGCTGATGGAACAGGCGGGTCAGGTCGCTGAGGAAGCGGGCTTCCGGGCTGTTCTGGTCGTTACCGAGCCGTATACCGAACACCCGGCTGAGGCCGTTGAGCAGAGCGACTTCGGCGGGTGCGCTGTCCTGCTGGATGATATCCGGGTTATTTTCCCCCAGCATGCAGGGGCTTGAGGACGGATCCGGCCTGAAGATGCTGTTCATTGTTCTGACCCCGATTGGACTGTGGGTCAATTATCGTATCAGAAAAGCATCTTTTGAAATGACTTAAATCATTAAGGCTTTTTCACTGAGTCGATTTAGGTTGGTAGCTTTTGGCTGCGGAGAGGCCTGCCAAGACGGGGTCAGATGAAAGCTTTCATCTGACTCCATTTTCATTCCCGCGGGCCCTCAGTGGCTGGTCCCTTCTTCGTAGTTGATCTTGTTCCAGACGTTGTACTTGCCGGAAGGCTTGTTCATCGGGATACGCTTTTCTTCCTCCAGGGTGTCGGCATCGTAGACGATGACCGCACCATCCTTGTCCCAGACGCTGAGCAGCAACTTCTCACCATAGCGATCGAACTCCACGTGGGCGGCGACCTTGCCAGGAGCCGGTTGCAGTGTTTTGACGATCTCCAGGCTCTGCTTGTCGATCACGTGGACCTTGTCCTTGTTGGGGCCGAAGAACACATCCACCCAGGCATAGGGGGAGTTTTCGTGGCTGCGCATGAAGAAACCGGGGCCTTCCGTTTCAAGCGTCTTGATCACTTCCCAGTTATCCATGTCGATGATGGAGACAGCACCGGTGCGGAAGTGCGGGGTGGCCATAACGCGTTTGCCCTGATACTCCCAGGTAATGCCGGAGCCTAGGTGGGGCATGCCCGGAAGCGGCAGTTCGGCCACCGTTTGGCCGGTATCCAGATTGATGACATAACCGTGCTTGCCGTCGCGGGCGGCGCCGATCAGGTGCTCGTAGCCCGGGTCGAAGAAGAAGTCGTCGAGCCAGGTGTCGGTCTGCATCCGGCGAACGTTGGCCTCGCCATTGTTCACGGTGATTTCCCAGGCTTCGGGAATGTCCTTGAGTGCCGCGATGAAACTGTCCCGGGGCGGGGCAGCATAGACGGCGCTGACCCGGGAGCTGTCGCCGGTGTCGTTCTCCACCGGGATGATGTCCATGAGTTCGAGGTTGCTGGCGTCGAACAGAACCAGGGTATGGGGCAGGTAGTTGGCGGCCATCACGTGCTCGCCATCCGCGGAGACGGCGATGTTACGCATGTTGATGCCGGCGCGGACCTCGGCCACCACTTTCAGGTTGTACAGGTCGTACTTGGTGATCCAGCCGTCCCGGGAACCGAAATAGACGTAGCGGCCATCCGGGCTGTATTTGGGGCCGCCATGCAAGGCGTAGCGGCTCGGGAAGCGATGGATGGGTTCCATGGAGTCGCCATCGAGCAGGGTGACATGATGGTCGCCGATCTCCACCACCAGGAACAGGTTCATCATGTCGGCTTCGTAAACCGGCTCATCAGGCAGGCTGCCCTGAGGATGGGGCAGCAAGTGGCTGCCCAGAATTTCCTGTTCGCCCCAGACCGGTGTCACTGCCGGAGGCTGGTAGATAAAGTTGGCCAATGCAGTGACCGATTCCTGACTCAGGGTATCGCCAAAGGCGGGCATCTGGGTGGCCGGGCGACCCGAGGCGATCACGTTCTCCGCCTCGGTCTGGCGCAGGCGGGAGAGGTTTTCCGGTAGCAGGGCCGGCCCCATACCGCCGAGCCGATCCGTGCCATGGCAGCTGGCGCAGTGTTGCTGGTAAAGGGCTTCGGTTTGCGTGCTGGTATCGGCCTGCAGGACTGGTGCTGCAAGCAGGCTAGCACTCAGCAGCAGGGCGGATTTCAGGGGCTGGCTGATCAGAAATCTGCGTTGGGTCACCGGGGATGGCTCCATATTCCGGGGGGGTCGGGTTTCGTTCATGCCGGACGGGTCAGGGCGCTGTCCCAGCCGGCCTG
The DNA here is from genome assembly GCA_014762755.1 of Marinobacter sp. Lineage (GTDB taxonomy): Bacteria > Pseudomonadota > Gammaproteobacteria > Pseudomonadales > Oleiphilaceae > Marinobacter. The sequence continues at coordinate 2,570 of JABURI010000084.1, read as the reverse complement.
GGCCGGCCTGGCCAGCTTGTCGGCGAGTTTGACCACCTCACCGACGATAATCAGCGTCGGTGGCTGGAAGTCTTCCCTCCGGATGGTGTCTTCCAGGTCTTCAAGCGTGGTCACGGTCATGTGTTGCAGGGGCGTCGTCCCGCGCTCCACCAGGGCCACCGGGCAGTCGGTGGCAAGACCGTGCGCGGTGAGTTCCCGGACAATGGTCGGGGCGTTATGCAGGCCCATGTAGAACACCCGGGTTTGTCCCGGAGCCGCGAGTACGGCCCAGTTCAGCTCCAGGGATTGGTCGGCTTTGCGATGGCCGGTAACGAACGTGACGCTCTGGGCATAGTCCCGGTGGGTGAGGGGAATACCGCAATAGGAGGCGCAGCCGGCGGCGGAGGTGATGCCGGGTACAACGAGGAAATCGATGTCGTTATCCACCAGCACCTCCGCTTCTTCGCCGCCACGGCCGAAGATGTACGGATCGCCGCCCTTGAGCCTGACCACCCGGCGTTTCTGTGTGGCCAGTTTGATCAGCAGCTCGTTGGTCTCCTCCTGGGGCACGTAATGGCAGCCACTGGCCTTGCCCACATGGATGCGCTCGGCACCGGGGTTGACCAGTTCCATGATCTGGGGTGAAACGAGCCGGTCATAGACGATGGCGTCCGCCTGCCGGATGAGCATCAGGGCCCGCAGGGTCAGCAGGCCGGGGTCGCCGGGGCCTGCGCCCACAATGGCGACTTCGCCGGGGCGCAGCGGCTGCTCCGCGAGCTGGAATTCCACCAGGCATTTCTTCCTTGGGTTGGGGCTCATGGCGCCGCTCCTCACAGGTTGTGTACCGGAATTTCTGTCACCGGGGCGGCCACACGTCGGGGCGCATCCACCACACCGATTTCTTCGTTGGTCAGGTAACAGCCGGGATCCTCTTCCCAGAAGTCACCGGAAATGTTGTAGGCCCTCACCCGGGTGTTGCCGTTACAGATACTCAGGTATTTGCATCCGGCGCAGCGGCCCTTGACGGGTCTCGGGTGCTGGCGGAAGCCTGCCATCAGGGGATCTCGGGTGCCGGACCAGATTTGCGAGAAGGGCTTCTCACGGACATTGCCCAGGTTGTAGTCCCACCAGAAGGTATCCGGGTGTACCACCCCCAGGTTGTCGATATTGGAGATATTGACTCCGGAGGAGTTGCCGCCCCAGTTGGTCAGGCGTTGCTCGAGAGCCGGCACCTGATCCGGGTAATGCTCTTTTGCCCACTCAATCAGGAAGGGGCCATCGGCGTCGTTGTTGCCGGTGACGTATTCCCGTTCGATGCCACGCTTCAGCTCGTCGTGGCAGTGGTTGAACAGCAGGGTCATGGCGTCCCGGGTCATGTCGTACCAGGCATCGCGTTTGCGGTTGCGACCGCCCCGGCCGGAATAGTTCAGGTGCGACAGGTAGAATTTGTCGATGTGGTGTTCGTCCAGCATGTCGAGCATGGCCGGCAGTTCCGGGTAGTTGTCCTGGGTCAGGGTAAAGCGCAGGCCCACCTTGATGCCGGCCTGCTTGCACAGGGCGACCGCGTGCATGGAGTCGCGGAACGCACCTTGTTTCTGGCGGAACGCATCGTGGGTCTGCTCCAGGCCATCGATACTGATACCGACGTAGTCGTAGCCTACCGCGGCAATCTTTTCGATATTGTCTTCGGTGATCAGGGTACCGTTGGTGGACAGCCCCACGTAGAAGCCCATGGCCTTGGCCCGGTGGGAAAGCTCGAAGATATCCGGGCGCATCAGCGGCTCCCCGCCGGAGAGGATCAGTACCGGCACGCCGAAGGCCTTGAGGTCGTTCATGGTGGCGTAGACTTCCTCTGTACTCAGTTCACCCTTGAAGTCGATGTCCGCCGAGATCGAGTAGCAGTGCTTGCAGGTGAGGTTGCAGCGGCGGATCAGGTTCCAGATCACCACCGGGCCGGAGGGCTTCGGAACCGGACGCACCGGAGTCGGGTGCATCAGGCTCTTGATGTAGCGGGTCATTCGGAACATGGGGAGTCTCCCTGTTTTTTCAGTCTCAGCCCGGTTTTCTTGAGAATCGCCGAGCTGTACAGGATGGTGTGGCCGGAACAGGTCTCTCCCAGCAGGTCCCTGATCTGTCGTGCCTTGTCTTCCACTTCCTGGCGGCTGGTACCGTGGACCATGGCGAACAGGTTGTAGGTCCACCAGGGCCGGTGTCTGGGGCGGCGGTAGCAGTGGCTTACAAAGGGCAGTTCGCCGACGCGCTGGCCCATCCTCGAGACCGCCTCGTCCTCGATATCCCACACGGTCATGCCGTTGAAACGGTAACCAAGACGATAATGATCGGGCACGGCTGCGACCCGTCGCAGTGCACCGGCCTCCTGCATGCGCTGGAACCGGGCCAGGACTTCGTCTGCCGGCATGTCCAGTTGCTCGCCGAGGGTGGCCCAGGGATCACTGGTCAATGGCAGACCTGCCTGGGTGGCCAGGATCAATTGCCGGTCCCTGTCACACAGCTGGTAATCGGAGCCCGCGTACTGTTCAGACGGGAAAGTGGAGACGGACATGGAACTCCTCCTCCTTGGGCATGTTGTA
>JABURI010000124.1 GCA_014762755.1 Marinobacter sp. | reverse complement strand
TGCAGGGCCGGCTGTTCGAGCGGGACATCTTCATGGAGAAATTCCTGACAGCGGCAGACGGCGCGGAAGAAACCCAGCGCTCGGCCCTGTTCAAGAAGATATGACCGGAGGTGGACGATGGCTCAGACCTACCGGATTACCGAGCAATGTACTGGGCAATCTTTCGAGTGCGCTCCGGACCAGAGCATTCTCAAGGCCATGGAGCAGAGAGGACTGAAGTGCGTGCCCGTGGGATGCCGTGGCGGTGGCTGCGGATTCTGCAAGGTCACGGTGCTTAGCGGTGACTACGAGTGCGGAAAGATGAGCAAGGTGCATGTTCCGCCTGAATGCAGGGAGAGGGGGGAGGTTCTGGCTTGCCGGATCTACCCCCGGACCGATCTGATCATCGAGTGCCGACCGCAACCAGCGGCGGAACTCATCAACAAGCAAACAACAACAAGAGCGTTGAGGTAACTGTCATGAAAAAAGGTGTAATGCGTCCCGGCCACGTCCAGATCCGTGTTCTCGATGTGGAAGCAGCGGTCAAACACTACACGGACCTTTTGGGTCTGATCGAAATGGACCGCGATGACCAGGGCCGGGTGTACCTGAAAGCCTGGACCGAAGTGGACAAATTTTCGGTGGTGCTCCGTGAGGCCGATGAACCCGGTTGTGACTTCATGGCGTTCAAGGTCGTGGATGAAGCCGCACTCCAACAGCTTGAAAAGGATCTTGTGGACTACGGTGTGGATGTCGAGCAGATCCCGGAAGGCGAGTTGAAGGATTGTGGTCGCCGGGTCCGCTTCCAGGCGCCCTCCGGCCAGTATTTCGAGCTGTTCGCCGACAAGAAGTACACCGGCAAGTGGGGGCTGACCGAAGTAAACCCGGAAGCCTGGCCCCGCGGCCTTGATGGCATGAAGGCCGTTCGTTTCGACCACTGCCTGTTCTATGGCCCTGAGCTGGCAGCTACTTACGACATTTTTGTCAATGTCCTGGGCTTCCACCTGGCCGAACAGGTCCTGGATGGCGATGGCACCCGCATCGCGCAGTTCCTGACCGTATCCATGAAAGCCCACGATGTAGCCTTCATTCACCACGAAGAGAAGGGCAAGTTCCACCATGCCTCCTTCTTCCTCGATACCTGGGAAGACGTGCTGCGCGCGGCGGACCTGATTTCCATGACCGATACCTCCATCGATATTGGTCCTACCCGGCACGGCCTGACCCACGGCAAGACCATTTACTTCTTTGATCCTTCGGGCAACCGCAACGAAGTGTTCTGTGGCGGCGACTACACCTATCCGGATCACAAGCCGGTTACCTGGCAGGCCGAGCAGCTTGGCAAGGCGATCTTCTACCACGATCGCCAGCTCAATGAGCGTTTCCTGACGGTACTGACCTGACCCGACACTGATTAAACAGGACGAAGCAGCAATGAAAGATATCAAGCACTACATCAATGGGCAGTATGTTGGCTCAGCCAGCGGCAAGCTGTTCGACAACGTGAATCCGGCCAATGGCAAGGTCATCAGCAAGGTGCATGAGGCCGGCCGGGACGAGGTGGATGCCGCCGTCAAGGCTGCCCGCGCTGCCCTGCGTGGCCCCTGGGGCAAGATGACCCTGGACGAGCGCACCCGGATTCTTCACAAGGTGGCCGACGGCATCAATGCCCGCTTTGATGAGTTTCTGGAGGCGGAGTGTCTTGATACCGGCAAGCCCAAATCCATGGCCAGCCATATCGACATCCCCCGGGGCGCGGCCAACTTCAAGGTGTTCGCGGACATGATCAAGAACGTGCCCACCGAATCCTTTGAAATGCCGACCCCGGACGGGACCGGCGCACTGAACTATGCCGTGCGCCGTCCCAAGGGCGTGATCGGTGTGATCAGCCCCTGGAACCTGCCGTTGCTGCTGATGACCTGGAAAGTCGGCCCGGCCCTGGCCTGCGGCAACACAGTGGTGGTCAAGCCTTCCGAGGAGACCCCGACCACCACCGCCCTGCTGGGTGAAGTCATGAATGAAGCCGGTGTGCCGGACGGCGTTTACAACGTGGTCCATGGCTTCGGGGGAGAGTCCGCCGGCGCTTTCCTGACCGAGCACCCGGAAGTGGATGGCTTCACCTTCACCGGCGAAACCGTGACCGGCGAAACCATCATGAAGGCCGCTGCCAAGGGTATCCGGGATATCTCCCTGGAACTGGGCGGCAAGAACGCCGGGCTGGTCTTCGCCGACTGCGACATGGACAAGGCGATCGAGGGCACCATGCGTTCCGCCTTCGCCAACTGTGGCCAGGTCTGCCTCGGCACCGAGCGGGTCTACGTGGAGCGTGCCATCTTTGACGAATTCGTTGCGCGCCTCAAGGAAGCGGCGGAAGGCCTCAAGATCGGTCCGCCCGAGGACAGCGAGGCGAACATGGGGCCACTGGTCAGCCTTAAGCATCGCGAAAAGGTGTTGTCCTATTACCAGAAGGCGGTTGATGACGGTGCCACGGTGATCATCGGTGGCGGTGTTCCCGACATGCCGGAGGAACTGGCCGGCGGTGCCTGGGTTCAGCCGACCATCTGGACCGGGCTGGCGGACGACTCGGCAGTGGTTACCGACGAGATCTTCGGGCCCTGCTGTCACATCCGTCCGTTTGACACCGAAGAGGAAGCCATCGAACTGGCCAACAGCCTGCCTTACGGCCTGGCTTCAGCCATCTGGACGGAGAACGTAACGCGGGCTCACCGCGTCGCCGGCCAGATCGAAGCGGGCATCATCTGGGTGAACAGCTGGTTCCTGCGGGACCTGCGCACGCCGTTCGGAGGCAGCAAGCAGTCCGGGGTCGGCCGCGAGGGTGGTGTTCACTCCCTGGAGTTCTACACCGAGATGAAAAACGTCTGCATCAAGCTGTGAGGTAGCCATGAACGCACCTGTAGACAGCCCGGAAATCGGGCGGGAAATAAGCGCCGCCGGCTACCGCACGAATCTGCACGATCGGGGCGAGGGCGGTTTCCCCCTGATGATGATTCATGGTTCCGGCCCCGGGGTGACCGCCTGGGCCAACTGGCGCCTGGTGATTCCGGAGCTGGCAAAACACCGCCGTGTGATTGCGCCAGATATGCTCGGCTTCGGTTACAGCGAGCGCCCGGACGACCGGATCTACAACCGTGAGCGCTGGGTGAAGCATGCGATTGGCGTCCTGGATGAACTGGGCCTGGAGCAGGTCGATCTCGTTGGCAATTCCTTCGGTGGTGGCCTTGCCCTGGCGCTTGCCATCGAACATCCGGAGCGGGTCCGGCGACTGGTGCTGATGGGGTCGGTGGGCGTCAGCTTCCCGATCACCCGAGGTCTGGATGAGGTCTGGGGTTATGAACCCTCATTGGACACGATGCGCCGGCTGATGGATGTGTTTGCCTACGACAAGAGCCTGCTCACGGAGGAGCTGGCGGAGATGCGCTACCAGGCCAGCATCCGTCCGGGTTTCCAGGAATCCTTCTCGGCCATGTTCCCGGCCCCGCGCCAGCGCTGGGTCGATAACCTGGCCAGTAACGAAGAGGACATCCGGGCGCTGCCCCACGAGACGCTGATTCTCCATGGCCGCGAGGATGAGGTGATCCCACTGGAAGCGTCTTACCGATTGGCGGAGCTGATCAATCGCGCCCAGCTGCACGTGTTCGGCCGCTGCGGCCACTGGACCCAGATTGAACATGCCGACCGGTTTGCCCGGTTGGTCAATGATTTTCTCAATGAAGCCGATCAAGCGGCTGCAGGAGACTCCTGATGGAACAAACACGAATCCAGGCGCTCGGCGACGAGCTCTACCAGGCCATGGTCAAGCGGGAGGCGGTGTCGCCCCTGACCAGCCGGGGCGAGGACATCACCATTGATGACGCCTACCACATTTCCCTGCGCATGCTCGAGCGCCGTCTGGCGGATGGTGCTTCGGTCATCGGCAAGAAGATCGGCGTTACCAGCAAGGCGGTGCAGAACATGCTGAATGTGCACCAGCCGGATTTCGGCTACCTGACCGACGACATGGTGTTCAACAGCGGTGAAGTGATGCCGATCAGCGACCGGCTGATCGCACCCCGTGCCGAGGGCGAGATCGCCTTCATCCTGAAAAAGGATCTGAACGGGCCGGGGATCACCAATGCCGATGTCCTGGCCGCGACCGAGTGTGTGATGCCCTGTTTCGAGATCGTCGATTCCCGTATCCAGGACTGGAAGATCGCCATCCAGGACACCATCGCCGACAACGCCTCCTGCGGACTGTTCGTGCTGGGTGACCAGGCCGTCTCCCCGCGCAAGGTAGACCTGGTGACCTGCGGCATGGTGGTGGAGAAGAACGGCAGTGTGATCAGTGCCGGTGCCGGTGCTGCCGCCCTGGGTTCCCCGGTGAATTGTGTGACCTGGCTGGCCAACACCCTGGGCGAATTCGGCATTCCCCTGAAGGCGGGCGAGGTGATTCTCTCCGGCTCGCTGGTACCGCTGGAGCCGGTCAAGGCCGGGGACTACATGCGAGTGGATATCGGTGGCATCGGCAGCGCGTCGGTGCGCTTTGCCTGACCGGATTGAAGAGGACAAGACTATGAGCAAGAAACTGAAAGCCGCCATCATCGGTTCGGGCAACATCGGCACCGACCTGATGATCAAGATCCTGCGCAATGGCCAGCACATCGAGATGGGCGCCATGGTCGGGATCGATCCGGAATCCGACGGCCTGGCCCGCGCCCAGCGCATGGGCGTGGCTACCACCCACGAGGGCGTGGACGGGCTGGTGAAGATGCCGGAGTTCGCCGACATCGACATCGTCTTCGATGCCACCTCCGCCAAGGCGCACATGCACAACGAGGTGTTCCTGCGCGGCCACAAGGAAAACATCAAGATCGTCGACCTGACCCCGGCGGCCATCGGCCCCTACTGCGTGCCGGTGGTGAACCTGGAACAGAACCTCCAGGAAGGCAACGTCAACATGGTCACCTGCGGGGGCCAGGCCACCATCCCGATGGTGGCGGCGGTCTCGCGGGTCGCCAAGGTGCACTACGCCGAGATCGTGGCCTCCATTTCATCGAAGTCTGCCGGCCCCGGCACCCGCGCCAACATCGACGAGTTTACCGAAACCACCTCCAAGGCCATCGAGGTGGTCGGGGGCGCCCAGAAGGGCAAGGCCATCATCATCCTGAACCCGGCCGAGCCGCCGCTGCTGATGCGCGACACCGTCTATGTGCTGTCCGACGCCGCCGACAAGGCCGAGGTGGAAGCTTCCGTCGAGGAGATGGTCAAGGCCGTGTCCTCCTACGTGCCGGGCTACCGTCTGAAGCAGAAGGTGCAGTTCGACGACATCCCCGAAGACCAGCCCATGAACGTCCCGGGCCTGGGCCGCTTCAGCGGCCTGAAGACCTCCGTCTTCCTGGAAGTGGAGGGCGCCGCCCACTACCTGCCGGCCTACGCCGGCAACCTGGACATCATGACCTCCGCCGCCCTCGGCACCGCCGAGCGCATCGCTGAATCGCTGGTCAAGTGAGGAGACTGACTCATGACTTATAACCCCGGCAAGAAACTGTACATCTCCGACGTGACCCTGCGCGACGGCAGCCACGCCATCCGCCACCAGTACTCCATCAAGAACGTGCAGGACATCGCACGGGCGCTGGACAAGGCGAAAGTCGACAGCATCGAGGTGGCCCACGGCGACGGCCTGCAGGGCTCGAGCTTCAACTACGGCTTCGGTGCCCACACCGACCTGGAGTGGATCGAGGCGGTGGCCGAAGTGGTGGAACACGCGAAGATTGCCACCCTGCTGCTGCCCGGCATCGGCACGGTCGAAGACCTTGAAGATGCCTACAAGGCCGGTGCCCGGATCGTGCGGGTGGCCACCCACTGCACCGAGGCGGATGTGTCCAAACAGCACATTGAGCACGCCCGCAAGCTGGGCATGGACACCGTCGGCTTCCTGATGATGAGCCACATGCAGACCCCGCAGGGCCTGGCCGAGCAGGCCAAGCTGATGGAAGACTACGGCGCGACCTGCCTCTACGTGGTCGACTCCGGCGGCGCGATGAACATGAACGACATCCGCGACCGCTTCCGGGCGCTGAAAGACGTGCTGAAACCGGAAACCGAGACCGGCATGCACGCCCACCACAACCTGGCCCTGGGTGTGGCCAACTCCATCGTGGCGGTGGAAGAAGGTTGTGACCGTATTGATGCCTCCCTGTCCGGCATGGGCGCCGGTGCAGGCAACGCCCCGCTGGAAGTGTGCATTGCCGCCTTCGACAAGATGGGCTGGGAGCACGGCACCGACCTGTACGCCCTGATGGATGCTGCCGATGACGTGGTCCGTCCGCTGCAGGACCGTCCGGTTCGCGTGGACCGCGAGACCCTGGCGCTGGGCTATGCCGGCGTCTACTCCAGCTTCCTGCGTCACTCCGAAGTGGCGGCACAGAAGTATGGCCTGAAGACCGTGGACATTCTGGTAGAGCTTGGCCGCCGCCGCATGGTGGGGGGGCAGGAAGACATGATTGTGGATGTGGCGCTGGATCTGCTCGCCGCACAGAAGGAGCAAAACGCATGAGCAAGACACTGACCCGAGAGCAGGTGCTGGCGCTGGCCGAGCACGTCGAGAACGCCGAACTGAAGGCCCATGACATTACCAAGGTCACCAACGACTATCCGGACATGACCTTTGAGGATGCCTACGACGTCCAGTGGGAAATCCGTCGTCGCAAGGAAGAGCGGGGCAACAAGTTGGTGGGCATGAAGATGGGGCTGACCTCCTGGGCCAAGATGGCCCAGATGGGCGTGGAAACGCCGATCTACGGTTTCCTGGCGGATTACTTCAGCGTGCCCGATGGCGGCGTGGTAAACACGAAGGAGTTGATCCACCCGAAAATCGAGGCGGAGATCGCCTTCGTGACCAAGGAGCCTCTCAAGGGCCCGGGCTGTCACATTGGCCAGGTGCTGGCCGCCACCGATTTTGTCATCCCAGCTGTGGAGGTGATCGACTCCCGCTACGAGAACTTCAAGTTTGACCTGGTGAGTGTGGTGGCGGACAACGCCTCCTCCACCCGCTTCATCACCGGTGGCCAGATGGCCGATGTGGCCGACGTCGACCTGAAGACCCTGGGTGTGGTTGTCGAGAAGAACGGCGAAGTCGTGGACGTGGGTGCCGGTGCCGCGGTTCTGGGCCATCCGGCCTCGAGCGTTGCCATGCTGGCCAACCTGCTGGCCGAGCGCGGCGAGCACATCCCGGCCGGCACCTTCATCATGACCGGTGGTATTACTGCGGCCATCACGGTTGAGCCCGGTGACAACATCACCGTTCGTTACCAAGGGCTGGGCACCGTATCTGCCCGGTTCGAGTAAGGAGGCATCATGCCGGTCGCACAGATCAATATTCTCGAGGGTCGTACAGACGAGCAGAAGGAAATGCTGATCCGGGAGGTTTCGGAGGCGATATCCCGTTCACTGGATGCCCCCCTGCAAAATGTCCGCGTGATTATCACTGAAATGCCGAAGCAGCACTTCGGCATTGGTGGGCAGTCGGTAAAGAAGCTGGGGCGCTAGCGCCCTGGCTTCCCGGATCAGAACCATTCAGGGAGTCGGTGTGAACAAGCTGCCCGTTTTATTCGTTTCCTGTAATTCCGAGGCGCTGGAAGCGCACCAGGAAAGTTCCGGTCTCGCCCGCATCATCTGGGGGCGGCGCTACGATAGTGTGCTTTTGATCAGCTCCGGAGGGGATATCGATCAGCCTGAAATTCTTCGCCTGACGGGTGAAGGGAATCTTGCCTTGTCAATGCAGTCGCTTCTGCAGGTTCAGGGGTTTGCCCCTGGCATCTTCAGTCGTGCCTCCGGCGAAAGAGCACAATTACTCAGTTCGTTACTCGCCAATGAGCCGCGCGAACTGACCGAGTTACGGCTCAATACCGGAATGACCGAAACGGAGTATCGGAGCATTGGACACTGCCTTGAGGTTCTTCGGGAGCAGCGCGTGCTGGTCATCTGTCTGGATGATACCAAAGGCCTCAACGACAGCGGCAGCATCAGTCTGCATGACAGGCAACTGCGTGAGCTGATTCAGGGCTGGGCGGAAGATCAGAGGTGGTCTTCTGCGCTATCCAGTGCGGGATTTCGGGCGGGGCTCAAAGCCAGGAAGAGGGAAAGACCGCTGGAAGATCCGACCGTGTGTATCCTGAATACGGCGTTCAGCCTGGGAGGCTCGCAGATCCCCCAGCGGATGTTCGGTAGTTACCTGAACGATGCCAGGCAGACGCTTTCAGGCTACGGCTGGATGCACTGACTGCCCCGCGTAGGGTTATCGATCCGTCAACTTCAACTCGATCCGCCGGTTCTTCTGCAGTGCTTCCGGACTGGTGCCTTCGGCCACCGGGAAAAACTCGCCGAAGCCGGCGGCCACCATGCGCCGCTCGGGCACGCCCTGGGCAGCCAGGTAGCGCACCACCGCAACCGCGCGGGCGGTGGACAACTCCCAGTTGGAGGGGAATTTCGGCGTGTTGATGGGCACGATGTCGGTGTGGCCATCAATTCGCAGGATCCAGTCGACATCTTCGGGAATCTTGCTGGCAACATCCAGCAGTAGACTCGCCAGCTTGTCGAGTTCGCGCTTGCCGTCCTCGCCCAGTTCCGCCGAGCCTGAGGCAAACAGCAGTTCCGAAGGCAGCAGGAAGCGGTCGCCTACGATCCGGATGTTTTCGTTGCTGGCCAGGATGTCCCGGAGTCGGGCGAAAAACTCGGACTGGTACTGCTCCAGCTGACTCACCCGTTCGGCCAGCAGGGCGTTCAGTCGCTGGCTGACCTTGGCCAGCTCTTCTTCCTTTTCCGCAGTCATCTGTTCCTGCAGTTCCAACGCCGAGGCTATCTTCCGTAATTGTTCCCGCAGCGAAGCGATCTGGTTGGAGAGGCGCAGGATCATGGCCTGCTGGCTGGCGGACATCTCGTCCTTCTCGTCGATGGATTCCTCCATGCTGGCCAGTCGCTCGGCCTGGGCCTCGGCGGTGGCCGTTTGCTGCATCAGCTGCTCGCGGGTGGATTCCAGACTGTTTACCAGTTCGTCGTTACGGGCCAGGCTGCTGCTGTAATCCTCCTGCAGCGTGATCATCTGCTCCTCCAAGGCCTCGGTCCTGCTCCGTTCCAGTCCCAGCAGTTCGGACAGTTCATCCAGCTGTGCGTTCAGGCGGGCGAGCTGGGTATCGCGGTCAGACAGGGTCTGGGACAGATAGAGCTGACTGACGACGTAAACCAGCAGCATGAAGATCACCAGCATCAGCAGCGCGGACAGGGCGTCCACATAGCCCGGCCAGATGTTGGTGCTGCTCCGGCTCCGGCGTTTGGATCCGATCATGACAGCTCTTTCTCGTCGTCGACCCGGTCCACCAGGTTGGTGACGCCAGTGAGCCACTCCTCAAGACCGTCATAGAAACGGTTCTGGGCGTGACCGGCCTGGATGTCGAGAAAGCCGAGGATCAGGGAACCGCCGAGTCCCAGAAGCGACGAACTGAAGGCCGTGCCCATACCTTCCAGCGGTTTAAGCAGGCCGTTCTGCAGCTCTCCAAACACCTTGCCGAAATCCTCCTGGCTCATGTCCAGTCCGGTGATCACCTGGCCCACAGCATTGATGGTGCCCAACAGCCCCCAGAAGGTGCCCAGCAGACCCAGGAACACCAGCAGGCTGATGAAATACCGGGTGATTTCCCGCTGCTCATCCATGCGCGAATGAATGCCATCCAGCACCGTGCGCAGGGACAGCGTCGACAGGGTAAACCGGTCCCGTTTGGCCTCCTCGCCAAGCTGCCGCGCCAGCGGTTTGAGCAAACGGGGTTCCTGCACCACCGAGAGACCGGCATGGCCGGTGCGGAACTGGGCAATCCAGCGCAGCTCCGGAAACAGCACAAACACCTGTCGGTAGGTCAGGGCGATACCAACGATCAGAACGCCGACGATCAGCAGGTTGAAAACCCAGTTGGCCATGAAGGCGGTCATCAGGGGCTTGTGGATCAGAACACCAACGACCACCACCACGCCGAGGAACAGTGTCATCCAGAAAAGAGTGTGTTTGGGATTGCTCATGACGAAGGCCAGTCTGCAGGAAGTTTCACAGAAACATAGCACAGGCTGTGGGATGTGTATTGGGGGAGTCGGAGACATCAAAAAGGGGTCAGATGAACACCTTCATCTGACCCCATCTTCACCAGTAGTCAGGCTTCCTGCAATGCCTGCACCACAGCCTTCGCAGCCCCTTGGGAAGACGCCGGGTTCTGCCCGGTGATCAGCTTGCCGTCCACCACGATGTGCGGTGCCCAATCGTCGCCGCGGGTGTATTCCCCGGCGTTGTCCTTGAGCATGTCCTCCACCAGGAACGGCACGATGTTGGTCAGCTGTACCG
>JABURI010000058.1 GCA_014762755.1 Marinobacter sp. | reverse complement strand
TCGAAGGCAAGCTCGGCAACGAAAAGTTCACCGCCAAGGCCCCGGCCGAAGTGGTTGAAAAGGAGAAAGAAAAGCTCCGCGACGCCCAGGGCAGCCTGAAGCGCCTGAGCGACCAGCGGGCCGACATCGAGGCCATGTAAGCCCATGATCGGCATCCTGGGCGCAGGCTCACTCGGGCGGCTCTGGGCCGCCCTGCTTCCGCAGGACCAGGTTGCCTTTCTGCCACGGCCGGACGCCCGTCCGGCTGCCACCTCCCTCAGCTATACCTTCGAGTCGGTCAACGAAATCCGACAGACCATCACTCGGCCCTGGCTCCAGTCCGCAGAGAATCTGACGCTGCTCCTGGTCACCACCAAAGCCGGCGATACCCTGACCGCCCTGCAGCACTGGCTGCCGCAGATACCGGAATCGGTTCCTGCTGTCCTGTTCCAGAACGGACTCGGCAGCCAACAGGCGGTCGCAGCCACCTGGCCCGAGCGCCCCATCCTGGCCGCGTCCACAACCGAAGGCGCCAACCGCCCGGAACCGGATCGGGTGGTCCATGCGGGAACCGGAGAAACCTGGGTCGGCGCACTGACCCGAGAGGCCCGGTCAGCGGTGTCCGGCGTGGTCTCACAGCTCGGGTCGAGTGGTCTCGTGGTCCATGGCGAAGACCAGATCCTCGTTCGGCTCTGGCAAAAACTGGTGGTCAACGCCGGCATCAATCCCTTCACCGCCATTCTCGACTGCCCCAACGGCGACATCCTGGCCACCGAGTTCTTCCTGGATCACATCGACCCGCTTTGCAGCGAAATCGCCCGGCTGATGGCCGCCGAAGGCATCGGCACACCCACCGCCGGCGAGTTGCGCCAGAGGATCGAGACCGTGGCCCGCAACACCGCGCGGAACACCTCCTCCATGCGCGGTGATATCCTGAACGGGCGCAGGACCGAAATCGACTTCATCAACGGGTACCTGGTGCAGCTGGGCCAGCGCCTTGAAATCCCGACCCCGGTGAACCAATTGCTGACGGACAAGGTAAAACAACTGTCGCCACATTAAGAGTCAGAGGAGTTTCCTGATGGGCAACCGCCTTTCGAAGATCTACACCCGGACCGGGGATGACGGTTCCACCGGTCTCGCCGACGGCAACCGCATCGCCAAGAACGCCCAACGGGTCGAGGCCATGGGTACGGCTGATGAGCTCAACTGTCATATCGGCCTTTTGATTGAAAGCCTGGATCAGGATGACGAACTGATTGAATCCCTGCGCCGCATCCAGCATCACCTGTTCGATCTCGGTGGCGAGTTTGCCATTCCCGGGAGCCGGGTGATCGGCGACGACCACATCCAGTGGCTCGAGGAAACCCTGGACCGGCACAATGAACACCTGCCGCCGCTGAAGAACTTCATCCTGCCCGGCGGAACACCCGCCGCCGCCCAGTGTCACCTGGCCCGGGCCGTCTGCCGTCGGGCCGAGCGGGTGGTTGTGGCACTTGGTCACGAGGATTCCATCAATACCGCGTCGCGGCATTACCTGAACCGGCTGTCAGACCTGCTGTTCGTGATCGCACGGGTACTGGCCCGCCGGAGCGGCGGCGAGGAGATTCTGTGGGAGCAAAAAAAATCCGGTCTCTGAGGGCCGGATTTTTTCGATCAGAAGGGATCAGACAACACCGGAAATCACCAGCAGGGCCAGTGCGCACAACCAGGCCAGCATACTGCGATTGAGCAGATCCCGGACGGCCCCCAGACTGGTGGAACCGAAACGGGACCATTCATCCGGATGCACCTTGAGGAACTTCTCCGGATCCAGTGCATAACCGGTCAATGCGCTGTTTGCTGACTCGGCCAGCAGATCCCCCGCCGGCTTGCCAAAAGCCAACAGCAGGCCCTTTGCCTGACTGAGCCAGCCGGCAAGATCGCCGGCAATTCCGAAGGTTACCGACACAAGGCGGGCCGGAACCCAGGCCAGCCATTCCGCCCACCGGATAAACCGCGGCCGGGCCGCAGCCTGGGGCCATTGCTCCGCCAGCGCAACCAGTCCGCGGGCAAGGATGGCAGCAGGCATGCCACCGACCACGAACCAGAAGGCCACTAGAAAATAGCGCTCGAAGACCGAACGGATGAAGGCCTGCGCCAATGACAGGTGCATGCTCTGGGCGGAACTGTCGTCCCGGCGATCCTCCAGAGGCAACCAGTCCCGCACGTGATGCCAGGCAGCCTGCATGTCATCGCGACTCCAGGCGTCAGAGTAGGCGCGCAGGACCCGCTTCCAACCGGGAGCGCCCATCATGGCAACCAGCACCACGAACTCCACCGGATAGACCAGCCAACGTACCCCGTAGCCAACCAGCAGGTATTCCAGCAAGCCACTCAGGAACGCCGGCAGCAGCACCAGTGCCAATCCGCCGCCGACGCTGGTCTCCGCGCCCGCATGGACCCGGCTGCCCCGGTGAAACCAGGCCCGCCACAGCGCATCCGACGAAAAACTCCCCGAACCGTCCAGTTTCCGGCGCACCAGGTATGCCAGCAGGAAGACAATCAACACCATCAGGCCAGTTCTCCGGATCCGGAACGATTATTCAGGCAGGCCATGAAATACTGCCAGTCAAAGGCGGGACCGGGATCGGTTTTGCGGCCGGGCGCAATATCACTGTGGCCGGTTATACGACGGGCATCAATTTCCGGCCACGCCAACATCACCTGGTGGGCAATGTCCGCCAGCCTTCGGTACTGGGCCTCGGTATAGGGAATATCGTCAGTTCCCTCAAGCTCGATCCCTATGGAGTAGTCGTTGCACTCCTCCCGACCGTCAAAACAGGACCGGCCCGCGTGCCAGGCCCGGTCAAGCAGACTGACAAACTGGATTATCTCGCCATCCCGGCGGATCAGCGCATGGGCGGACACCTGGATATCGGCAATGGTTTCAAAGTAAGGGTGTGCGGCCGGATCCAGCCGGTTACAGAAGAAATCCTGGATCTCCGGGCCACCAAATTGCCCCGGAGGCAAGCTGATGTTGTGCACGACCAGCAGGCTGATATCCGCCTCCCCTTCCGGCCGGGGCCCGAAGTTGGGTGAAGGGCACCACACAGCTCCTGACAGGCGCCCCGTTTCCCTGAGGCTGGCGATCCGGCGTTCTGAAATCATCAGTCTTTTCGGCTGCTGCGCAGGTTATCGATGATGGACTCCAGAGCACGGTCAAAGATGAGGCCGTCATCCAGCATGCCGATTTCACCGGCAGCCATGGCCCGTGCCAGATCTTCCCGCTGATATTCCGCGACCTTGGCACCGCTGCGGTTTACAAAAATGTATTTGCCCGTGGCCTTGATGAATGCCGCCAACTTGCACCGGGTCCTGTTGTCATCCCGGTTCAGTTCAATCCAGGACCCCACCCGCAGACTGTCCGCACGAGCCAGCCATTCCGCTTCCACATCCGGTTCGCCATCGGAAACAGCCACGGAGTCCTCAGGCAGCGTGGGATCCGGCAACACCTCTTCTGCAAACGCCTCCTGATTGTCCACCGGCGCTTCCGGCTGGGGTACGGCGGTTACCAGCCGCTGGAAAACGTCTACATGGGCCAGCTCCAGATCCCGGATCGCAGAATCCGTGGCGAAGGGATCCCAGGAAATCTCCTGCATGGCCTTGCGGAACTCGTCCACGATTGCGGGGATAGCCCTCAGCAGATCGCTTCGGGTTGTTTCGGTGACCGGTTTCGGGTCGACGCTCCAGGCCAGACGCTCGGTGAATTCCGCGGCCTTTTGCCAGGCTCCACTCTGCTCCCCCTGACGAAGATAGACCCACTGCAGATATCGGGTCCAGGGTTGCTCGAGCAATGCCATGACAGGCTCCGGAATATCCCGGTGATCGGCCACTCGCGACACCATGGCTTCGACCATTTCATTGGCCCGCTCCTGCCGTGCCCGACCTTCCTCGGCGTCCCTGAGACGCTGCTCTACCAGCTCCCGGCGCCGGCGATCGAGATCCATAAAATGACTGAAGTCCTGAAGCAACTCCTCGAACAGGGACACATTGGTGGTGAACTCGTTCAGAATACGGTCAACAATGTATTCGATCTTCTCTCGCAAGGGGTCCCGCTGGCCCGGCCTCTTCTCGGTCCAGCCAATGGCCGACAAAGCCATGTCATTCAGCAGCTTGCGTACCGGATGGCCACCACGGTTGAAAAAATTCGGATCACTGAGGGCCACCTTCAGAACCGGAATCTGCAACCGGGAAATAAGAGCCTTCATCACCGCATGCAGCTGACGGTCCTCAAGGATGAAGTCAAACAGCATGGACACGAGGTTGATCACATCGTCGTCCATCTGCCCGACCTGCATCGGCTTGCCTTCATCGGTCTTCAGCACCAGCAGGATCTGTTCCCTGAGCGGCACTACCTGCTCGGAATCCCAGCTTACCGCCTGGACCTGAACCTGGCTGAGCCTGGACATCAATCCCTCGGTATCCAGAAACGCAACGCCGGACTGGTCGGCACCGCCAACCGAGGTGTCATTGCCCTGGCGCAATAACGCACTCAACTCCGAGAAGGTCGCGCCGCCCTCACCTTCACCCGCATCCGGCGCTGCCGGTTGCGCCTGACCGGCTCTGTCACCGGAGGACTTCGCAGCCTTAGTGGATTTGGACCCGGGCACCGGCGGGCGCTTCATATCCGGAAGCACACCTTCGTCAATCAGTGTCGAGTTGGCCTGCTGATAGAAATTGGCGAGGATATCCGCCAGCAGCTTGTCAAAGAGCTTCAGGACCACCAACTTGGCACGGATATCGATATCCAGATCGGCACAGGCTTCACTGACACCGCCACAAATCACCTCCGGGCTCAGCGGCATCTGGCTGTCAGAGAGCTCGATGCCAGGGACCAGATGGTTGACCCTCACCGTCAGTAGCCGGATGGCATCGGCGTAGCGATTCCGGAGTTTGTTGATCAGGTTCTCGATGGCAACCTGCTGTTCGAGCTCACCATGGTCCATCAGACTCAGGTTGTCCTGGTCGATTTCCTCCAGATCCCCCTGCGCTACGTGGGGGCGGAAACGTCCGATTTCGTTAAAGGCCCGGGAGACATATTGAAGGATGGAAACCGAGATGGATTTCCGACGCAGGCGGAGCTCCCGCATGGCGTCAAAGTAGGCGAGCTGGCCGTGTTCGTTGCCGGCCCGGTCGGCCAGCTCGAACAGGGCATCGTCAGAACGGTCAAAAAATTCGTTCAGAACCGATTTGAGTTCCCGGCCCGAAGCATCCCGCAGACGGATCAGCGCAGGTGGTAACGAGAACTGGCCCGCCTGCTTCCTGTCCTGAAAGCTGACTACCTTGTTATCCTGCGCCATTTCCTAACTCCGGGGTCATGGATTGTCGAGTGTCCAAATGTATAAGTTACTATAATAGAAGCTATTAGCGTCAGATTCTGTCAGATTTTGTCACCATTTGTGTCACAGAGGAGCCGGTGGCGGATCGAGTGTGATACGGCTCACATTTGGTGATTGCCGGCCATAGCTTTAGAATCGTGCGCCTGATTTTTTACCACATAACCAAGACCGGACCCGACACCATGCTCCCTGCCGAACTCCTGCGCCAGTCCAGAATCGAATCCGTTGCCCAAAGCCTGCGGGAGGACATCGGTGATGGCGACATCACTGCCCGGCTGATTCCGGCCGACAAACTGGCTACCGGCCGGGTGATCACCCGACAGGCCGCCACTCTGGCCGGCCGGGAATGGGTCGACGAGGTCTTTCGCCAGGTGGACCCCCAGGTGACGCTGCTGTGGCAGGCCAATGATGGCGACCGGGTCACCCCGGACCAGGTTCTTTTCACCATGGAAGGCGCCGCCCGCAGCCTGCTTACCGCAGAGCGCACCGCCCTGAACTGGCTGCAGACCCTGTCCGGGGTCGCGACCACCTGCACGGCCTATGCGGAAAAGGTCGCCCATACCGGGGTGAAACTTCTGGATACCCGCAAGACCCTTCCCGGCCTCCGCATTGCGGAGAAATACGCCGTCACCTGTGGTGGCTGCCACAACCACCGCATCGGGCTGTGGGATGCATTTCTAATCAAGGAAAACCACATTGCCGCCTGCGGCTCGATTGCCAGAGCCATCGAAGAGGCCCGTCGCATCGCCCCGGGTCGCCCGGTCGAGGTGGAAACAGAGAACCTGGACGAACTGGACCAGGCACTGGCGGCGGGAGCAGACATCATCATGCTTGACGAGTTTTCACTCGATGACATGCGCACCGCGGTAAAAGTCACAGGCGGCCGGGCCAGACTCGAAGCCTCCGGAGGCATCAATGATCAGACCCTGGTGCCTGTTGCGGAGACCGGAGTCGATTATATTTCCATCGGTGCACTGACCAAGGATCTGAAGGCCGTGGATCTGTCCATGCGGCTGGACTGATCCCCTTCACTGCCCGGACAGCAACTTGTCCATTTTCTCCAGCTCCCGGATAAGCCCATGGCCGGATTCCGGCCGACCCCGGAAATGCTCCTCCGCCATGGGCGCCATTCCCGATACCTCCGGCAGCGGGTGATCATTCTCGATCAGGATCTTCATCCGTTCTACGAAGACAAACTGGAGCCATTGGGTGAACTCCATGGTATCCAGGCAAAAAGGCTTGTCGCTCTGAAAAGCTTCCTCCGAAGGCGGCTGGCTCTCCCAGACCTCCATTTGCCGGAGTTCGATCTCGATCTGCAGCAGGCTGTCCGCTACCCGGGCAACCTTGTTATGTTCATCTGTCATGCATATACCTAGTCGGTCAGCGGCTCCAGCTCCACCGCTTCCCCATGCAGGACCCGGAACAGGTCTTCATACTGGCGGGTCAGCGGGTGCTTCGGAGCCATATGAATGAGTGGCTGCCGGCTCTGATGGGATTCCTTCATCTTGACCGAGCTGGACAGCCGGACCGGCAGTACCGGCAGGCCTTCCTCGGTCAGCTCCATGACCAGCCTCCTCGGCAGGCTGGCCCTGGGCTGGAACTGGTTGGCGATAATGCCTTCCACCACCAGGTCCTGGTTATGATCTTCCTGTAACTCCCGGATCTCGTTCAGGATGTTGTACAGGGCCTGGCGGGAGAAGTCGTCACAATCAAATGGAATCAGGCAGCGCTGGGCCGCAATCAGTGCCGAGCGGGTATAGAAATTCAGCGCCGGCGCGGTATCGACATAGATCGCATCGAAACTGTCACCGAGCTTTATCAGGGCTTCCCGGAGCTTGTAGATCTTGTGCTTGGCTTCGAGCTTGCGCTCCAGGAAGTCCAGCTCGGGACTGGACGGCATCACAAACAGGTTGTCAAAAGGCGTCGCGTGCACGAACTCGTCCGGGCGACGGTTGAACACAGTAAAGGCGACCGTCTGTTCCAGGAGATCTGCCACCGTGTCCCGCAGCTCAGCGGCGGGTCTGCCCAGCAGGTAATGGGTCGAGTTGCCCTGGGGATCCAGATCAACCACCAGGGTGCGCTTGCCCCGGGCAGCGCTGATAGCCGCCAGGTTACAGGTGATACTGGACTTGCCTACCCCGCCTTTCTGATTGAATACAACCCGTCTCATGTCGTCCCTCCGTTAACCCGTGATCGATTTACCATCCTTTGTACCATTGCCACACTCACCATCCCATGACCGTTTTGACGAAAGGGATGGTCAGCCGCCTCTGGGCCTGCAATGAATTCTCGTCCAGCACATCCAGCATGGCGAGCAGGTCACCCAGGCGCCGGGGCGCACGGCGCATGATGAAGCTTGCAACATCGTCGCTCATCACCAGGCCACGCTGCTCGGCCCTGGCCTGAAGAATGGTCTGGCGATCCTCGTCCCGATAGATACCCAGCTGCAGGGTCAGCCCGTGACTCAGCCGGGATACCAGGTCTGGCAGCCGGAAGCCGAGAGAGGCTGGCACCTCCGAGACGCTGACCATCAACAGGCCGGCGCGATCGTGGATACGGTTGTAGAGGTGGAAAACCGCCTCTTCCCAGGCGGCATCACCGGCAATGCGGTCGAGATCATCGAGACACACCAGATCCTGGGTATCGAGACCGGCCAGCGCTTCGGGACCGAACGGCTCCAGCTCTGCAATACTGATGCAGACCGCGGACCAGCCTCGCGCCTCGGCATGATGACAAGCAGCCTGGAGCAAATGGCTCTTGCCGGTATCCGAGTCGCCACAGACGACCACCACCGGCACTCCCGCCGGCTGATCGCAGATGGCCTTCAGGCGCCGTGCAGCCTCGATGTTGCGATCGCCGTGGAAGTTGTCGAACCGGGCGTCGTCCCGCAACTTGACCCCGAGAACCAGCTGGGAAGCGCTCATGACTGCTTGGCCCTCCAGGCCCGTACACCCCAGACCAACATATAGTGACCGCCGCTGATGACCGCCGAAACCGCCACCAGCAGGATACCCGCGTCCAGGACCCACGGCTGCATAGGCAACCCTGCCAGCAGGATAATGATGGCCAGCACCACCAGGATCTGGATCAGCGTGTTGATCTTACCGAGCATGCTCGGCTCCATTTCATAGCGCCCGATACCGTAATGATAGGCAAGCGCCCCGACAACAATCAGCAGGTCCCGCCCCAGCACAACCAGGAACAGCCACACCGGCAATACCGAGGTCAGCGTCAGCATCAGGTAGGCCGTAATCAGCAGTGCCTTGTCTGCCAGCGGATCGGCGATTGCGCCAACCCGGGAGCGCCAGTTGTAGTGTCTTGCCAGGAACCCGTCACAACCATCAGAGAGCGCCGCCACGAAAAAGATCATCAGCGCCAGCCGGTAGTTCTCCGTCAACAGAGCGCCGGCAAAGGGAGCTATCAGAACAATGCGCAGGAACGTCAACGCATTGGGTATCCATCGCCAGCGTTGCGAATTCACAAGGCTCCCTCCGGTAATGCCTTACTCTTCCCCGGCATTTCCAATGGCTGGTGACGGCTGCCAGCGGTAATAAAGCAGCTGGTAAAGCGACTCGAAGGCCTGTTCCGCGCCCTCGGAATCCAGTGGCAGCTCTCCGGAAACAGGCGCGGCCTCTGCCCCCTGCTCGTTGGCGGCATTCTCCATGGCTCCGGTGCCACTCTCAACCCCGACCTCCGGCATTGCTTCCGTTTCCGCTTCCGGAGCAGAACCTGCAGCCGACTGAGGTTCCGCCTGCTCTGGCGCAGTCTTCTCGGGCTCCGGCTCGGGCACGAAGGAGCCAGCATCCAGGGGAATAAAGCGGGGATCCAGGGCAACGTACTCCTTTAGTTGATCCAGTTCCCCGTTGAACGTGACCCGGAGGGTCAGCTGATCACCCTTGACCCGCGAGGCGCCCACTGCCTGAACCGGCGTGAACCCTTCGAGAACCCGGGTGGCCTTGCCGTAATCTTCAACGGACTGGATACCCTGAACCACGATATCGACCTGGGGAAGATCGCCCACCTCGCCCGCGGCAACGGCATAGCGACCGGCATAGCGGTCTGCCCAGCGGTCAATCACGGCCCGGGCCAGGGCTTGAGGATTTGGCGCGGTGACCACTTCCTCGCCTCCGTCCATGGCCATGCCGTCGAAGACCCAACCGGCGCGCCATTGGCCGCCACTCTGACTGACCCGGACCACTGCCATGACGTCATGACTGGTGTCCGGGGCGGAGGAGCGGACACGCCCTATGAACTGGCCCCAGATCTCGGACAGCAGCTCCCGGTCACCCCGAAAGTTCTCTGGAGGGAGCGCCACCGGCAGCCCCCTCTCGCTGGCTGCCTGCACAAACGCCGACTGCCATTGATCCGGCTCGGCGCTGTCCGTGATCAGGCGGCGTGCTCCCCGTTCCTCGACTGCAATCCAGGCCAGGGTCAGGGGGCGATTGGCACCCCACACCGGTGCATCAATGGAGGCCAGAGCACGGTTGACCCCAACCGCTCCGAACGACATCTGCAGCCGGTTACCGCCGTCCTCGCCCCGGAGGAACTGATAGGACAGCAGCAATGATTCAGCCTCGGCAAGCACCGATTGAATGCCGTCCCGGGCCAGCACGTCCCGGCTACCCGAAACCCGCACCAGTACCTGGCGCAACCCCTCTTCATAACCCTGTTGCAACTGCGCTGAGGAAGAGCCGTCCACCGGCACCTCAACGGAATAAAGCCCGGAGACTGTAACTGCCTGAGCCGGCGCACCCAGAAAGGCAAAGCCCATTAACAAAACGGCCGCCCGCACGGCAGCCCTGGATACCCGCGCCAAGTATTGTCCTTTTACTGACATGAATCACCCTGGTGTTCGCATGGATGGCGCATAGGATACACCATGGCCTATACAGTGAGTAGCTGTTAAAATCCGCGGCCTGTCCCACTTTTGCCAACGGCCATAAAACACCATGAGCGAACAGAAGCCCTCCCTGACTTACCGCGACGCCGGCGTTGACATCGACGCGGG
>JABURI010000246.1 GCA_014762755.1 Marinobacter sp. | reverse complement strand
TGTCAACGACCAATTTCGGTTTATTTTTCCGGACTTCGGTTTCCACCTATTCGACCGGTTAAACGCTGAACAGTTCGTTCAAAAACTATACTGAATGCGCACTACCCTGCCAATACCTGAACGCATTAACTTCACCGGAACAGGAACTCAGATCTCCACCTTTACTACAGCGGCTGAGTTCCTGGCCTTCTCTCTTGCCTCTTCAATCGAGTTTCCCCGGGCCAGCGCAACACCCATGCGCCGCCTTCCCTTCAACTCCGGCTTACCAAACAGGCGCAACTGGGTATCCGGCTCAGTCAAAGCAGACTGGAGCTCGGCATAGGCCACCTCGCCGGAATCTCCCTCAGGGAGAATCACGGCGGAGGCACTCGGGCCGTTCTGCCGGATTGCCGGAATCGGCAGGCCGAGAATCGCCCGTGCGTGCAGCGCGAATTCCGACAGATCCTGGGATACCAGCGTTACCAGACCCGTATCGTGCGGGCGGGGCGATACTTCGGAGAACCACACATCGTCACCCTTAACGAACAGCTCGACACCATAAATGCCATACCCCCCGAGATCTTCAACGACGGCAGCGGCAATCTCGCGGGAACGATCAAGTGCCGCGGCCGACATGGGCTGCGGCTGCCAGGACTCACGGTAATCGCCGTCCTCCTGTCGATGCCCGATCGGGTCGCAGAAGGAAACGCCATCGCGATGACGGACAGTCAACAGGGTAATCTCATAGTCAAACTCCACGAAGCCCTCGACAATGACCCGCCCCTTGCCGGCCCGACCACCGGTCTGGGCATACTCCCAGGCCGCTTCTATATCGTCCTCCGTCTTGACCGTGCTTTGCCCCTTGCCGGAAGAACTCATGACGGGCTTGACCACCAACGGCAAACCGATTTCCCGCACAGCCGCGAGATACTCCTCTTTATTACCGGCAAAGCGGTAGGGAGACGTGGGCAGTCCAAGCTCCTCCGCAGCCAGGCGGCGAATCCCTTCCCGATTCATGGTCAGGTTCACCGCCCGGGCTGTCGGGATAACCCGATAACCCTCTTCTTCCAGCTTTACCAGTTCCGGGGTAGCAATCGCCTCAATTTCCGGAACAATCAGGTTCGGCTTCTCCTGTTCGATCACTGACCGCAGCGCCGCAGGATCGAGCATGTCGATTACATGGGAGCGATGGGCAACCTGCATCGCCGGCGCGTTGGCATAGCGATCAACAGCAATCACTTCCACGCCGTAACGCTGCAACTCGATAACCACTTCCTTGCCAAGTTCACCGGAACCGCAGAACAGTACCTTGAAGGCATTGCTCTTTAAAGGAGTACCGATACGTACGGGGTTGTTATCTGTCATGTCAGAGGGCTACCTTCTGTTCTCGCATTGCCACCTCGCGCAGGACTTCCCTTCGTTCGTCATTACTCATCTGGGTCCAGCGCAGGATTTCGTCTCCGGTACGATGACATCCGATACAGACATCGTTCTCGTCCAGGGCACACACACTTACACAGGGTGAGCGGACTTTATCGGATACGTTCATTTATCGGGATCGCAGGCTGTCAGTTGTTGAATATAGCGGGCACCATTCTCAACGTAATGGGCCGCACTCATCTCCAGCATTTTCTTCTGGTTGTCGTTCAGCTCCCGTTTGATCTTGCCGGGGGAGCCGACCACCATGGATCCGTCCGGAATCTCCATCCCCTCCGGAATCAGGGTATTGGCACCGATCAGGCAGTGCTTGCCGATTTTGGCGCCATTCAGCACCACCGCGTTGATTCCGATCAGAGAATAGTCGCCAATCTCACATCCGTGAAGCATGACCTTATGGCCAACCGTCACCCCCCGGCCCAGAGTCAGCGGAATCCCGGGATCGGTATGAAGCACCGAGCCATCCTGAACATTGGTTTCCGGGCCGATGGTGATCAGTTCGTTGTCACCGCGGATAACCACGTTGTACCAGACACTGCTCTTTTCCATCAGCTTCACATTGCCAATCACAGTGGCATTGTGGGCAACAAACTGGTTATCGCCTTCCAGCTTCGGCCTGCGATCTCCAAGCTCGTAAAACATGTCAGCCTCCTTGAGGGGGTTCCAGCAAATCAATCCGGGCATCGTACACGGCGTTCAGGAAGTCAACCAGAACCACCGCGGACAGCCCCCATATCTGATAACGCTCCCAGCGATAGCAGGGAACGTAAAAGGTATTGTTGAGAAAACTCAGTGCATCAGTCCGCTCCCGTCGATCTTCCAGGAAGAACGACAGGGGAACCCGGAACACGCTCTCGATTTCCGACGGGTTGGGCTCGAGGGAGTGATCAGCCGGCACAACGCCGACGTAGGGAGTCACCAGGATGCCATAGCGAGACATCACCTGACTCAGTGGTGCGATCACCTCCACCTGGTCCGGTGGCAGGCCGATTTCCTCATGGGTTTCCCTCAGCGCCGTCGCCGCCAGGGAGGGATCCCCGGGATCCCGCTTGCCGCCTGGATAGGCCACCTGCCCCCGATGGGTGCTCAGGTTCGACGAACGAAGCGTAAATACCATTTCCGGGTTGCGGGGATCATCGGTAACCGGCACCAGGATCCCGGCTTCGGGATAATCAAGGGCGAGCTGTTTCGGGGCGTAACCAGCCAGTCGCTCGGTAAGAAAATCTCGCAAATCGGGTCTCCCGGGAACTTCTTTCTGTTAGGTGAGACAGCAGCAGTCGGTATCGTTAAACTGACTACCAAAACCAATTAAGTATACGGGGAAAAACATGAAGTACTGCAGCACATGCGGCCATCCGGTGGAACAACGCATCCCCGAAGGCGATAACCGGCACCGCTATGTCTGTGTCAGCTGCGAGACCATACATTACCAGAACCCGCGAATTATCGCCGGCACCGTTCCAGTGTGGGAGGGCAAGATTCTGCTCTGCAAGCGCGCCATCGAACCGAGGTACGGCTACTGGACCCTGCCTGCCGGATTCATGGAGAACGCCGAAACCACCATCGAGGCCGCAGCACGGGAAACCCGGGAAGAAGCCCTGGCCGAGGTGGACATCCACGGCCTGTTCTCAATCATCGATGTGCCTCACATCAACCAGGTGCATATGTTTTACCGGGCCACCCTTATCGAGGGCCGATTCGGCGCCGGAGAGGAATCCCTGGAGTCCAGGTTGTTTGCGGTAGAAGACATCCCGTGGGATGAAATCTCGTTTCCGACAGTCCGAAAGACCCTCGAACTGTTCCTGGAAGACATGAAGACCGAGAGCTACCAGGTTCACCTCAAGGACATCCGGCGCCCCATGTCGACCAAAGGCAAAGCCTGATCAAAAATCTTCGATGCGGAAAATCTCATAGGCAGGCTCCTCATAAGGATGAGCCTGCTTGAGCGCCTTCAGCGCATCGTGAATGAGACGGTCTTCACAGACCAGCTCCACCTTGTACTCGTCCACGACCTCGACCTCGCCCTTCGAGCCAAGATAGGGATCACTGCCCTCCAGGGGGCGAAACTGGCCCTGCCCCCGACATTGCCAGGCGCAACTGTCATAGTCACCGATTCGCCCCGCCCCGGCAGCAAATAATGCCAGCTTGGTTTGTTCAAGGTGGGATTCCGGAACGAAATAACACATCTTGTACATGAAACCTCCCGTGCAATCGGATATTTTTTGTACAGATTAATAGGTTAGAAACTTACCCACAGAATCTGTGGATAACTCTGGGGAAAGTTTTTGGGAACATGCCCCGAACCCCCATGATTACTGGACTTCTCTCAAATTGGCGACAAAATGGCCCAACTTATAAAATCCATTTATTTCAATGGGTTACCATATTCGCCTAATTATTGAACCAATTTCCCGGGTTTTGTGCACAGATCAGACAACGAAGCACCGAGAGTGTGCATAAAATTATTGAGTCAAGGGGATTTTTGCAAAATCCGGGACATTTTTTCCTTGAAAACCGCTCTGAAAAGGAGCATAGGCCAAAACAAAAAAGCCGGTGGCGGAAACCACTCCCCGGGAGCAGCTCCGACACCGGCTTCTGATTCAGTATCGCTTACCCGAACCAGCGCCTCGCATTACGGAACATCCGCAGCCAGGGGCCATCTTCCTGCCAGCCCTCTGGGCGCCAGGAATGCTGAACGGCACGGAATACACGCTCCGGGTGCGGCATCATGATGGTAACCCGCCCATCCCGGGTGGTAACGCCGGTGATACCTGCCTCGGAGCCGTTCGGGTTGTAGGGGTAACGGGTGGTTACCTCGCCCCGGTTATCGACATAGCGCAGCGCAACCAGTTCATTTTCAGACAACGCCGAAGCAGAGGCGCCCGATCCGAATTCAACCCGGCCTTCGCCATGAGCCACTGCGATCGGCATGCGGGAACCGGCCATACCATCGAGGAATGCAGAGGGCGATGAGGCAACCTCCACCATCGCCAGCCGCGCCTCGAACTGCTCCGACTGATTGCGAACGAAACGCGGCCAGCCCTCACTGCCCGGGATCAGCTCATGGAGATTGGACAGCATCTGGCAACCGTTACAGACGCCCAGCGCCAACGTGTCCTGGCGATTAAAGAAGTGGGCGAACTGGTCACGAACCCGATCGCTGAACAGGATGGACTTTGCCCAACCTTCGCCGGCACCCAGGACATCACCGTAGGAGAAGCCACCACAGGCTACCAGACTGTTGAACCCTTCCAGGCTGACGCGCCCGGCAAGCAAGTCACTCATATGCACGTCGACCGCCTCGAAACCGGCTCGATCGAAGGCCGCTGCCATTTCAACCTGGCCATTAACCCCCTGCTCCCGCATGACCGCAACTTTCGGGCGGGCGCCGGTGTTGATGTAGGGCGCGGCAACGTCCTCATTGATATCGAAGCTCAAGTCAACGTGCAGCCCCGGATCTTCTGCATCCAGCAGGTTATCGAACTCTTCCTGAGCGCAGTCGGCATTGTCCCTGAGCGACTGGATACGATAACTGGTCTCCGCCCACAGGCGCTGCAGTTCCGCGCGTGACTCGTCCACCACTTTCTCGCCTTCGAAGCTCAGGCGCAGGCGATCATCGTCATTCAGAGTGCCGATCACACTCGTGTGATCGCCCAGGCCCGCGCCGGAGAACTGCTGCAGCACGAAGCCAGTGTCCTCCCTGCGAACCTGGA
Source organism: Marinobacter sp. (assembly GCA_014762755.1). GTDB lineage: Bacteria > Pseudomonadota > Gammaproteobacteria > Pseudomonadales > Oleiphilaceae > Marinobacter. The sequence goes on along the minus strand of JABURI010000246.1, from coordinate 5,307 downwards.
TAACCGCTCCCAGCTCCTCATTAAACAGTTCACGGGCAAACTGGGAAGTATCCTCCGCCAGTCCATCGAGCTTGATATCGACACCGGTGTGGCCGGCAAAACACATTTCTGCCAGGGTGACGAACAGGCCGCCATCGGAACGATCGTGGTAGGCGAGCAGTTTGCCGTCGGCATTGAGGCCCTGGATCACAGCGAAGAAAGCTTTGATATCCTCCGGGTCATCGAGATCCGGTGCCACCGCACCCACATGGCGATACACCTGTGCCAGGGCAGAGCCACCAAGACGGTTCTGGCCAGCCGCCAGATCGACAAGGATCAGATCGGTTTCGCCTGCATCCGTAGCCAACTGAGGCGTCAGGGTTCGGGCCACGTCGGTAACCGGCGCGAAGCCACTGATAATCAGTGACAGCGGCGCAGTCACACTCTTCTGCTCACCGCTCTCCTCTTCCCAGGTGGTCTTCATGGACATGGAGTCCTTGCCAACCGGGATGGTGATGCCGAGGGCCGGGCACAATTCCATGCCCACCGCACGCACGGTTTCATACAGGTTTTCGTCCTCGCCCGGGTGGCCGGCTGCAGCCATCCAGTTCGCGGACAGGCGGATATCGGACAGGTTGGCGATTGGCGCTGCGGCCAGGTTGGTGATCACCTCACCCACCGCCATCCTCCCGGATGCCGGCGCGTCGATGACTGCGACCGGGGTACGCTCACCCATGGCCATGGCCTCGCCGGTGCGAACGTCGAATGAACTCGCCGTTACCGCCACGTCGCTGACCGGCACTTGCCAGGGACCGACCATCTGGTCGCGAGCCACGAGGCCGGTAATGGTGCGGTCACCGATGGTGATCAGGAAGCTCTTGGAGCCTACCGACGGCAAACGGAGGACGCGACGAATCGCCTCGTTCACATCGATTTTGGTGGAATCGAAAATCGGCTTGGTGAACGAGGAACGGCTGATGCTCCGATGCATCCGGGGCGGCTTGCCGAACAATACTTCCATCGGCAGATCCACAGGCTTGTCGTCAAAGTAGGAATCGCCAAGCTCGAGGTGGTGTTCTTCGGTGGCTTCGCCAATGACGGCGTACGGGCAACGCTCGCGACGACACAGCGCATCGAACAGGTCCAGGTTCTCCGGCGCAACGGCCATCACGTAACGTTCCTGGGACTCGTTACACCAGATCTCCAGCGGTGACATGCCCGGCTCGTCGCTGGGGATATCACGAAGCTCGAACTTGCCGCCGCGGCCACCATCCTTGACCAGCTCCGGCATGGCATTGGAGAGGCCACCGGCGCCGACATCGTGGATGAAGCAGATCGGATTGTTGTCACCCATCTGCCAGCAGCGGTCGATGACTTCCTGGCAGCGACGCTCCATCTCCGGGTTGTCCCGCTGAACGGAGGCGAAGTCCAGATTCTCATTACTGGAGCCGGAATCCATGGATGATGCCGCACCGCCACCCAGGCCAATCAACATTGATGGGCCACCCAGTACGATCAGTTTGGCGCCGACCGGGATATTGCCCTTCTCCACATGTTGCTCACGAATATTGCCGAGACCGCCGGCAATCATGATCGGTTTGTGGTAGCCACGCACTTCCTCACCGGCCGGACCCGGAACCTTCTCCTCGAAAGTACGGAAATAACCCGCAAGGTTGGGACGGCCAAATTCATTATTGAACGAGGCACCGCCAATCGGGCCCTCGATCATGATATCCAGCGCGGAGGCAATGCGGTCCGGTTTGCCGTAGCCGATCTCCCAGGGCTGGGGATCGTCCGGCAAATTCAGGTTAGAGACAGTAAACCCGGTCAGGCCCGCCTTCGGCTTGGACCCGCGACCGGTCGCGCCCTCATCCCGGATTTCGCCGCCGGAACCGGTGGCAGAACCCGCCGCCGGTGCGATGGCCGTCGGGTGGTTGTGGGTCTCCACCTTCATCAGGATGTGGATGTCTTCCTCGTTGTAACCATAAACACCGGTCTCGGGATCCGGGAAGAAACGGCCGCCACGACTGCCCCGGATAACGGAGGCGTTGTCCTTGTAGGCGGACAGCACGCCCTCACTGTTCATCTCGTATGTGTTCCGGATCATCGCAAACAGCGACTTTTCCTGCCCTTCACCATCGATGTCCCAGGACGCATTAAAGATCTTGTGGCGACAATGCTCGGAATTCGCCTGGGCGAACATCATCAACTCGACATCGGTCGGGTCACGCTGGAGATCGGTGAAGGATTTCACCAGGTAATCAATCTCGTCGTCCGCGAGCGCCAGGCCCAGATTCCGGTTTGCCTTGACCAGGGCATCACGGCCACCCGCCAGAACCGGTACGCGGCCCAGGGTTCGGGGCTCTTCATGACTGAACAGCAGCTCGGCACCACCCATCTCATGGAAAACCTTCTGGGTCATCCGGTCATGCAGCAAAGCTGCGATCTTTTCACGCTGGTTCAGACCAAGCTTTTTGGTGGCCCGGATGTAGTAGGCAACGCCGCGTTCGATGCGGTGGATCTGACGCAACCCGCAGTTTCGGGCGATATCCGTGGCCTTGCTCGACCATGGAGACAGGGTGCCAGGGCGCGGTACCACCAGGAACAGAACGCCATCCGGTTCCTCTACCGGAACGCTGGGACCATAAACCAGGAGGCGGTCGAGGATGGCCTGCTCGGAATCAGAGAGGTCGAACTCCAGGTCCACAAAGTGCATGAACTCTGCATAGACATGTTTGACTTCAGGAACAATTTCCTGAATTCGGGAATGCAGTTTGCGGGAGCGGAAAGGCGAAAGCGCGGGTGCGCCGCGAAGTTCAAGCATGATATCAACCTGTATCGCGCGAAAAGAGGAAGTCCGGTGCTATTTGAAAGGGCGCAATGATACTTGAAAGCGCATCGAGGTTACAGCGCCGCTGCGGTTATTCCGGACTGTAAAATTGACATTATTTTGCACATTAATTGAGCAATTTTATTGACCATCCATGGCGAGGCGGGGATCATGGTCTGTGTGGCAACGGACGCTACGCACAGCATGACAAAGGAATACGCTCACCGAAACCGGGCGTATCTGGCTGATACAGCTGCTACGGAGATCAGGGATTTGTCCAGATTTTTCAATCACCTCAGCGCCTTTCCGGCGCATTTTGTGTTTCTGTTAGGAGCCACTCTGGCTCTGACGGGGTGCTCGCGCCCGAGTACCGTCCAGGAAATTCAGAACGAAGGTGTTCTTCATGTCATTACCCGTGTCGCCCCCTCCATGTATTTTGAAGGCCGCGAAGGGGTCACCGGCTATGACTACGAGCTTGCAAAGCGATTTGCGGATGAGATCGGTGTCGAACTGAAGGTCCGCGTTGCCGACGACAATACCGAAATCCTGTCCGTGCTGGAGCGGAATTTTGCCCACATCGGCATGGCCGGCGTATCCCGGCAGCCCGACTTCAAAGACAGATACGAGGCGGTCCCTACCGGCATCCAGGCCCAGTCCGTCGTGGTCTACCATCGCGACATGGAAGCCCCGGAATCACTGGAATCTCTGGCCGGGCAGACCCTCCACCTGGTTGCCGACAGCGATCATGAACACCTCCTGGAAACGTCTGCTTCCGAAACAGACATTTCCTGGCAGGTTCATCCGGGGCTCGATGCTCCCGGCGTCCTGGCACGGGTCGAGAGTGGCGAATTCCCGTTTGCCGTGGTGTCCTCCAACGAGCTCGAGCTTAACCACGTGTTCTATCCGCACGTGAAGGAGGCATTCGGTCTTGGCGAACCGCGGGAACTGGTATGGCTGTTTCCGAAAGAACAGGACGGCACGTTGGCCCAGACGGCCAGGCAGTTCCTCCAGCGATTGCAGGGTGACGGCGTGCTGGCGCAGTTGTCCGAGCGTTTCTACGGGCATCTGGACCGGTTGAACTATGTTGGCGCCCGAACGTTCATGCACCATGTGGAAAATCGTCTTCCGAAATACGAAAAACTGTTCCGGGAATATGCCCGGGACTTCAACATGGACTGGCGCCTGCTCGCGGCCATTGGTTACCAGGAATCACACTGGCGGCCCAACGCGGTCTCACCGACGGGTGTCCGCGGCCTGATGATGCTGACCCGCAACACCGCAAGCTACGTCGGCATCAACAACCGCCTGGACGCTGAAGAGAGCATCCACGGCGGCGCCAAATATTTCCAGATGGTTCACGACAAGATTCCGGAGAGGATCCCCGAACCGGACCGGACCTGGTTTGCCCTGGCCTCCTACAATGTCGGCTTCGGCCATCTTGAGGACGCCCGGCGGCTGACCGAGAGCGCCGGCAAAGACCCGGACCGCTGGATGGACGTGAAGGAATTCCTGCCGCTGCTGGCCCAGAAAGAGTTTTACACCAAGACACGGTACGGTTTTGCCCGCGGGCAGGAACCGGTGATCTACGTGCAGAATATCCGTCGCTATTACGACGTACTGGCCCGGGTGATCACACCCGCGCCCCCCACAAAGCCGGAGCAACCGCAGATTGTCGGCATCGAACCCGAAGCCGGACCGGATTCCGGCACCAGCGCGGAAGAGCCGACGGCTGCTACGCTCAGGGCCAGTCTGCCCAAAGATCTGAGCCTGATTCCACCGACTCTCTGAGGCGTCCGGCGGGTCAGACTTCCGGGAGCTCCCTGGCCTCCAGCGCCCGTTCAACCTGGGCCGCTGAAAATCCGCGGCGGTTCAGGAATCTTGCCTGCCTGACCTTCGCATCCCAGTCCTCACCCAGATCGGACAGGCCAAACCGCCGCTCCCGCAGCCGGATGGCGACCACGCACCAGTCCTCGTCGGTCATGGTATCGAGGCATTCCGGCGTATGGTGGACACCACGCTGCTGGAGTTCGCCAAGGATTCTGAGGGGGCCGTAACCAAGATCCATCCTCTGGCGCGCGTAGACATCGGCAAAGCGATGGTCGTCAAGCCAGCCCTGTTCCTCGTACTCATCCAGCACCTCCTCGATCAGACCATTCTCGAAGCGGCGCTGCCTGAGCTTCATGGACAATTCCAGGCGGCTGTGTTCACGGCGGGCCAGCAATCTGAGGGCGGCCGCCCGTGCTTTGTAATCCTGATCGTCCTGATTTTCCTGTTTTGCCATTCAGACCCTTTCCGCGAATGCATCCAAAACGCTAGACTAGCCCCCGATTTTCAAAGCATAGCGTTGAGCCCTTCAAAATCGAAACTGACTCTGCGCGATGCGTGTACCCGGCCCCACAGGGTCGAAGGCCGGTGACGGCACACTTTGCCGGACACCGAGGACTGGTTTCAATCCCAAAGGACACCTTCATGGCCGCATTCATCCAGAAACTGTTCAA
>JABURI010000117.1 GCA_014762755.1 Marinobacter sp. | reverse complement strand
ATCAGGTCATTCACCTGGCGAATAACCCCATGTCGCAATTTCGATTGCCGTAAGTGTTTTCCGAGACTAGCTTGTTGCCCAGGCAATTGGCGCCCTTTTGCGCCGATGTTCCGTGAAAATTCCTAAAACAGCGACGGAAAACGCGATGAAAAAACTGATTGCAGCATTTGTCGGTTCCATGGCCCTGGCAGCGGCACCGGTAGCCCTGTCCGCCGAGGCGACCAAGGAACTGAAAATGGCGTACGACGCCGACCCCGTGACCCTCGATATCCACGAGCAGCTCTCAGGTGGCATCCTGCAGCTGTCCCACATGACCTTTGATCCGCTGCTGCGCTGGACCCAGGACCTGGGCTTCGAGCCGCGCCTGGCTGAGAGCTGGGAACGGGTGGATGAGAACACCATGCGCTTCAAACTGCGCGAAGGCGTGAAGTTCCACTCCGGCAACGAACTGACCACCGCGGATGTCAAATTCACTTTCGATCGCCTGAAAGAAAGCCAGGACTTCAAGGCCATCTTCAAGCCGTTCAGTGGCATCAATGTGATCGATGACTACACCTTCGAGCTGGTGACCAGCGAGCCCTACCCGCTGCTGCTGAACACGGCCACCTACATCTTTCCGCTGGACAGTGAGTTCTACAGTGGCCAGACCGAGGACGGCAAGGACAAGAGCGCCATTACCAAACATGGCAACTCTTTCGCTTCCGAGAACCTGTCTGGTACCGGTCCGTACACCGTGACCGAGCGCAAGCAGGGCGTACGGGTCGAGTTCGAACGGTTTGACGACTACTGGGATACCGAGTCTCCGGGTAACGTCGGCAAGATCGTGCTGACTCCGATCAAGGAGAACAACACCCGGGTATCCGCGTTGCTGTCCGGTGGAGTCGATTTCATCGCCCCGGTACCGCCCAATGATCTGGAGCGGATCCGCAACGACAAAAACGTCAACCTGGTGACCATGAGCGGTACCCGCATCATCCTGTTCCACATGAACCAGGAGCGGGTGGAAGCGTTCAAGAACCCGAAGGTGCGTCAGGCCATTGCCTACGCCATCAACCAGGAAGGCATCGCCGCCAAGATCATGAAGGGCTTCGCCACTCCGGCCGCCCAGATGTCGCCGGCAGGCTACCAGGGCCATAACGAATCCCTGACACCTCGTTTCGATGTGGCCAAGGCCCAGCAGCTGATGAAGGAAGCCGGCTACGAGGATGGCTTCACCATCACCATGATGGCGCCGAACAACCGCTACGTGAACGATGACAAGATCGCCCAGGCGGTGGCCGCCATGCTGGCCCGCATCAACATCAAGGTGGATCTGAAGACCCTGCCGAAAGCCCAGTACTGGCCGGAGTATGACAACCGCGCGGCTGACATGATGATGATCGGTTGGCACGCGGACACCGAGGACTCCGCCAACTTTTACGAGTTCCTCACCTTCTGCCCGGATGCCGACAGTGGCGCTGGCCAGTACAACGCTGGTAACTACTGCAACCCGGAAATCGACGCCCTGGTGGAGAAAGCCAACGTCGAGACCGACCTGGACAAGCGGGCCGCCATGCTGCAGGAAGTGGAGCAGCGTCTGTACGACGATGCCGCCTTCGTTCCGCTGCACTGGCAGGACCTGGCCTGGGCCTCGAAGAAGAACGTGAAGATTGAGCCGGTGCTCAACGTCATGAACTTCCCGTACCTGGGTGACCTGGTTATCGAGTAATCGCCTTTAACGGCAGGCCGGCACTGGAGTGATCCGGTGCCGGCCTTTTGTTTGCAAGCCTTATCCGGAAGCTTTCCATGTTAGCGTTTTTGGTTCAGCGGATTTCCCAGGCGTTGCTGGTCATGTTCGTGATCAGTGTCATCGCCTTTGCCATTCAGGATGGCCTCGGGGACCCGCTTCAGGAAATGGTGGGCATGTCCGTCTCCGAGGAGGAGCGGGAAGCCATTCGCGAGGAGCTCGGGTTGAATGACCCGATGGTGGTCCAGTACCTGCGGTTTGCCGGTAACGCCTTGCAGGGTGACCTGGGCAATTCCTACTTCTACAGCAAACCGACCCTGGAGGTGATCGCCGAGCATCTGCCCGCGACCCTGGAACTGGTGATCGGTGCCAGCCTGATTATCGTGTTCCTGTCGGTGCCGATTGGTGTCTACGCTGCGATCCGGCCCCAGGCCTGGTTGTCCAAATTCTTCATGGGCGTCAGTACCGTAGGGATCTCGATTCCGGTGTTCCTGACGGCCATCGTGCTGATCCAGCTGTTCTCCATCGGGGTGACGGTGAACTGGTTCCCGTCCGACACCGGCTGGGGACAGTGGCTGAACGATTTCTTTACCACCGAGGGTGGCCTGCCGTCCTATGGTCGCGGCGATGAACTCACCCACCTGTTCGGTACCTGGGAGTCCGGCTTCTTCACCGGTACCGGCCTGATGCATCTGGTCCTGCCGTCAGTGTCCCTGGCCTCGATCATGCTCCCCTTGTTCATCCGCCTGATCCGCGCCGAGATGATGGAAGTGCTGCAGAGCGACTACATCCGCTACGCTCGGGCCAAAGGGCTGAGTGCCGGCCGCATCAATTTCCTGCACGCGCTCAAGAACACCATGCTGCCGGTGATCACGGTGGGCGGCGTGCAGATCGGCATCATGGTGGCCTACACCATTCTCACCGAGACCGTGTTCCAGTGGCCTGGCGTGGGACTGATGTTCCTGGAGGCCATCACCCGCAGTGACATTCCGCTGATCGTGGCTTACCTGATGGTGGTGGGCCTGATTTTCGTGATTACCAACACAGTGGTGGACCTGGTCTATGGCCTGGTGAACCCCACCGTCAAACTGACAGGTAAGAAAGCATGACAACGGCAACGGTTTCCCGCTGGGACCGCTTCCGCGAGTCCTTCTTCTGGTACAGCTTCAAGCGCGACAAGGTGGCCATTGCCAGCTTCGCGGTACTGCTGCTGATGGTGCTGGCGGCCATTTTTGCGCCGCTGCTGGCGCCGACCGACCCCTACGATCTGGCGCAGATCAATATCATGAATTCCGAGCTGCCGCCGGTGGGCATGAGCGGATCCGATCCCGCCTTCCCGCTGGGCACCGACGCCCAGGGCCGGGATCTGCTGTCCACGATTCTCTATGGCACCCGGGTGTCCCTGATGATCGGCTTCGGTGCGGTGATCCTGCAGGCGTTTCTGGGCATCCTGTTCGGCCTGCTGGCCGGCTACCTGGGTGGCAAGGTGGATGCCATCCTGATGCGCATCGCCGACGTGCAGCTGTCGTTCTCCACCCTGATGGTGGCGATCATTGTCGGGGCCGTGTTCAAGGCCAGTTTCGGCAACCTGATGTTCGGCGAGATTGCCATCTACATGCTGATCTTCATCATCGGTGTCGCCGAATGGCCGCAGATCGCCCGAACCGTTCGGGCCTCGGTGCTGGCAGAGAAGAAGAAAGAATATGTGGATGCGGCCAAGGTCATGGGCTTCGGCACCCGCCGGATCATGTTCCGGCACATCCTGCCCAACACCCTGTCGCCGATCTTTGTCATTGCCACGGTCCAGATCGCCAACGCGATCATTTCCGAGGCTGCGTTGTCGTTCCTGGGCCTGGGCATGCCGGAAACCCAGCCGTCGCTGGGTTCGCTCATCAAATCCGGCTTTGATTACATCCAGAGCGGTTCCTGGTGGATCACCCTGATCCCGGGCCTGGTGCTGGTGGTGCTCGTACTGGTCATCAACCTGTTGGGTGACTGGTTGCGGGATGTGATGAACCCACGGCTGTACAAGGGGTAACACCATGGCACTGTTGGAAGTAAAAAATCTGGATGTGCGCTTTGCGGTGCGGGGGGGCGATCTGACCGCGCTGCGGGGCATCAGTTTTACCCTGGACAAGGGCGAACGGCTGGGGCTGGTCGGGGAATCCGGCGCCGGTAAATCCGTGGCCGCGTTCTCGATTCTCAACCTGATTGCCAAGCCCGGTTACATTGCCGGCGGGCAGATCCTGTTCGAAGGCAGGGATCTGGCTGCCATGAGTGAGCGGGAGCTGCGCAAGATCCGTGGCAACCGCATCGCCATGATCTTCCAGGATCCGATGATGACCCTGAACCCGGTACTGACGATCGGCACCCAGATGGTTGAGGCCATCCTCGCGCATCGGAAGATCAGCAAAAAAGAGGCGAGGGCGATTGCCCTGGACCGGCTGCAGAAAGTGCAGATTCCCTCGCCGGAGAAGCGTCTGGACCAGCATCCCCATGAACTGTCCGGCGGTATGCGCCAGCGGGTGATCATTGCCATCGCCCTGTTGCTGGATCCGGAGATCATCATTGCCGACGAGCCCACCACGGCTTTGGATGTGACCATCCAGGCGGAGATCATGGACCTGCTGCTGAACCTGTGCGAGCAGGAGAATGTGGCACTGATGCTGATCACCCACGATCTCGGTGTGGTATCTCAGGTCACCCAGCGCATGCTGGTCATGTACTCCGGCCGCATCATCGAGCAGGGGCCGACCCGGGAAATCATCAATGACGCCCAGCATCCCTACACCCAGGGGCTGATCAACGCGCTGCCCCAGATGGGTGAGCCCGGCGAGCGGCTGTTCCAGATTCCCGGTTCCATGCCGTCCCTGAAGAATGTGCCGTCGGGCTGCCCGTTCCACCCCCGCTGCAACTTCGCTACCGAGCAGTGCAAGCACGCCATGCCGGAGTATGTGCGTTCGGGCAATGTGAATGTGGCCTGTTACGAAGTCGCCAACCTGATTGAGCAGGAGAAACGCATGCAGGAGGCCGAATCATGACCTCCCCGTTGGTAAGTATTCGCGGGCTGGAGAAACGGTTTGATCTGTCCGGCAGTCTGCTGGAGCAGATCAGCTTCGAGGGCGGCCGGTTCCGTCGCAAACAGGAAGCCGTGCACGCCATCAACGGCGTGGACCTGGAAGTGCAGAAGGGCGAGGCCCTGTGCGTGGTGGGCGAATCCGGCTGTGGCAAGTCCACCGTGGCCCGGACGGTCATGGGACTGCTTTCCCCCAGCGCCGGCGAGATCCATTACGACGGTCAGCGCATCGATAATCTGGATGGCAAGGCGGCACTGCCGTACCGGCGCAAGATGCAGATGATTTTCCAGAACCCCTACGCTTCCCTGAATCCGCGTATGACCATCCAGCAGACCCTGGAAGAACCGATCCGCTTCCACCACCCGGACTGGTCTCAGACCCAGGTGCGGGACAAGATCCATGAAGTGATGCACTCAGTGGGTATCGATCCGGACTGGGGCAGCCGCTTCGGCCACGAGTTCTCCGGAGGCCAGCGCCAACGGATCGCCATTGCCCGGGCCCTGGCAGTGGATCCGGAGTTTATCGTGGCGGACGAGCCGATATCCGCGCTCGACGTTTCCATCCAGGCCCAGGTGCTGAACCTGCTGATGGACGCCCAGGAAAGTCGCGGGCTGACCTACCTGTTTATCACCCACGATCTGGCAGTGGTGGAACATTTCGGTACCCGGGTGGCGGTGATGTACCTGGGCCGGGTGTGTGAGCTGACAGATACCAGAACCCTGTTTGCCACGCCCCGGCATCCGTACACCCAGGCGCTGCTGTCTGCCATTCCCAAGCTGGAGGACGACCGGCCCAACCATATCCGCCTGAAAGGCGAGGTACCTACGCCGGTGAATCTGCCCTCAGGTTGTGTGTTCCACGGCCGTTGCCCCTATGCCAACGAACGGTGTCGGCAGGAGGTGCCGCAGCTTATCGCCACCGACGGCGGCACGCAGGTGGCCTGCCACGCGGTAGAAGAGGGACGGTTGTAACGGGGCCGCTGCGATAGGCTATGATGCCCGCAGTTACGCCCGAATCACGTCAATCGCTTACCCTCAGGGGATTCCATGGAAGTACGCTGGCTGGAAGACTTTCTGGCGCTTGCGCGCACGCGTCATTTCTCACGGGCTGCCGAACTGCAGCACGTGAGCCAGCCTACGTTCAGTCGGCGCATCAAGCTGCTGGAGGAAGCCATGGGGACCACCCTGGTGAACCGCCAGACGCTGCCATTGTCGTTGACGCCGGCGGGTGAGGTGTTCAGGGATCTGTGTGAGCGCGTTACCCGGGATGTCAGGGATACCCGGGATCGCATCTCGGCCCTTGAGGCCGAAGCGTCGGCCAGGATCAGCGTCGGCTCCACCCAGGGTCTGTTTTCCCACTTCTACCAGGGCTGGGCTACCGATGCGGGCATTGCCGAACGTCTTCAACTCAACCTGAAAGCCACCAACTGGGTCGGTGAGCAATTCCTGGAGGCCCTGGAAAGCGGGGAGTGTGATCTGGTGCTGTGTTACTGGCACCCCGACCTGCCCTGGGGTGGGCGGCTCACCGCGGACAGCTTCGACTGGTTGGTATTGGCCCGGGAAGCCTTGGTGCCGGTGAGTGTCGCCGGTGAGCAGGGGCAACCGCGATTCCCGCTGCCGGGCAGCCCCGAGCAACCGGTGCCTCTGATTGCCTACCATAGCCGGGGCTTCTTGCAGTCAGCGATCGAAGGCCACCTGGCGCGGAAGAAACTGTCCGCCAATCTTTTACCTCTCAACGAGAACACCCAGTCCGCCAGCATCAAGGCCCTGGTCAAACAGGGCTTTGGCATGGGCTGGCTTCCACAACGGATGACAGAGAAGAGCGAGCAGTTCGGCAGCCTGGTGCGGGCAGGCGATGAGCGCTGGGACGTACCCCTGGAAATCCGCCTGATCCGCCTGCGCGATGCCCGCTCGGACGATCTTTTGAACCTCTGGAAACAACTGGAAGACTGACATGCCTGATCATGCCCTGCTTTCGATGCAACTGGATCACCTGAAGGAATTGCAGGCCCGATACGAATCGGCGCTGGCGGACCAGGGCTTTGACAGCCTGCTGATTGCCTCTGGCGCCGCGCCCTACCGCTACGGCGATGACCAGGCCTGGCACTTCCAGGGATATGGCCCTTTTCTGCACTGGACCGGGCTGGCCGGTCGTGAACACTGCTGGCTTTGGATCCGCGCAGGCCACAAGCCGGTGTTGTGGCTGTATGAGCCGGTGGATTTCTGGCACGCCAACCAGCCGCTGCCGGAAGAGCCCTGGCAGACGTTTATCGAGGTGCGCAGCAGTCAGTCGCCCAAGGCCCCGGTGCTTGATGACCCCGGCAGTCTGGCGGTGATCGGGGACCCCGCTCTGCTTGATGGCGTGCCCGGAGAACCGAATCCGGAAAGCCTGTTGAGGGCCCTCGATGAAACCCGGGTGCGCAAGACCCCCTACGAGATTGAATGCCTGGCCCACGCCAACGCCCTGGCCCTGGCGGGCCACCGGGCGGCCCGGGACGCCTTTGCCGACGGCGAGAGCGAATTCGGTATCAGCCTGGCCTACCAGCAGGCCACCCGGCAACGGGAAGCCGACGCGCCCTATCACAGCATTATCGGCCTGAATGATCATGCCGGCACCCTGCATTACCAGTATTACGACCCCCAGCCACCGGGCCATTCCCGGAGCCTGCTGATCGACGCCGGCGTTCGCTTCCGCGGCTATTGTTCCGACATCACCCGCACCACCGCCGGCCCCGGGGAGTCCCATTTTGCCGCCCTGATCCACGGCCTCGAACGACTCCAGCTGCGGCTGTGCGATATGGTGGCGCCCGGAGTCGACTACATCGAAATCCACCGCAAGGCGCACCAGGGCATCGCCGCCTTGTTGTCGGCCACAGGCCTGGTAACCGGTCTGGAAGACGAAGACATGGTGGAGCAGGGCATCACCCGGGTTTTCTTTCCCCACGGCATCGGTCATTTCCTCGGTGTGCAGGTCCACGACGTTGCCGGCAAACCGACGCCGCCGCCGGAAGATGCCCCGTTCCTGCGCCTGACCCGACAGCTCGAACCGGGCATGGTGGTGACCATCGAGCCCGGACTCTACTTCATTTCGTCGTTGCTGGATCCCCTGCTGGGAGGGGCGTCGGGACAACACCTGAACCAGGATCTGATCAAGCAGTTACGGGGCTGCGGCGGCATCCGGATTGAAGACAACGTCGTGGTTACCGAAACCGGAAGCCGGAACCTGACCCGCGACGGTTAACCCAGAAACACTCCGTTGCATGAAATTGATGCAATGGGGTTGCATTCCCGGATGTTAATAACAATAATTATCACTAACTTTCATAACCGTTGGTGAGTTATTGCTATGTACGTTTGCCTTTGCCACGGGGTAACAGACCGGGAAATTCGCGAAGCCGCCGAAAACGGCATCTCTTCCATGCGTCAGTTGGGTAAAGAGCTGGGTGTGGGGACCCAGTGTGGCCGCTGTGCCTGCACGGCTCGGGAAATTCTCCGGGAGAGCCGTTCCCCCGATTACCTGGCCCTCGCCAACGTACTCGCCCAGCCCGCCTGACGAGAATTCTTGCGCCGCCGTATTTTTCTCTTGTTGCATAAGGGGCTATCCTAAAGGACTGATTCACCAAGTCATCATGGAGCCCCGCTATGAAAGGCGACAAGAAAGTCATCCAGTACCTCAACAAGGTCCTCGCCAACGAGTTGACCGCCATCAACCAGTACTTCCTGCATTCCCGCATGTACAAGGATTGGGGCATCAGCAAGCTGGCTGCCAAGGAATACGAGGAATCCATTGACGAGATGAAGCACGCCGATCAGCTGATCGAGCGCATCCTGTTCCTCGAGGGCCTGCCCAACCTGCAGGATCTGAACAAACTGCTGATCGGTGAAAACGTCGAGGAAATGATCTCCTGCGACCTCAAGCTCGAGCAGATCGCCCACACCGACCTGAAAGAAGCGATCGCCTACTGCGAAGAGATCCAGGACTACACCAGCCGCCAGCTGTTCCGCAGCATCCTGGACAGCGAGGAGGAGCACATCGACTGGCTCGAGACCCAGCTGGAAATGATTGCCCAGATGGGTATCCAGAACTACATCCAGCTTCAATCTTCTGCAGCGGAGTAACCCCCGACAATGGACCTGTCCTGTTTCAAGGCATACGACCTGCGCGGTCGTGTGCCGGACCAGCTCAACCCGATCCTGGCCGAAAAAATCGGCCGTGCCTACGTGGAAGTGACCGGCGCAAAAAAAGTCATCGTCGGCTACGACATCCGCCTCTCCAGCCCGGAAATCGCCGAAGCCCTGAGCTCCGGCCTGATGGCCGCTGGCGCTGATGTGTTCGACATCGGCCTGTGCGGTACCGAGCAGGTGTACTTCGCCACCAGCCACTACAAGATGGATGGCGGCATCATGGTTACCGCCAGCCACAACCCCAAAGACCACAACGGCATGAAAATGGTCGGTCCCGAATCCCGGCCGATCAGCTCCGACAACGGCCTGAACGAGATCCGCGACCGGGTACTGGAGCCGTTTGCCGATGCCCCGCAACAGGGTAGGTATGAGCCCCTGGAAGTGATGAGCGCCTACGTGGATCACCTCCTGGGCTATGTCGACGCGACGTCCCTCAAGCCACTAACCATCGTCTGCAATGCCGGTAACGGCGGCGCGGGCCTCGTGATCGACGAACTGGAACAGCACCTGCCCTTCGAATTCATCAAAGTGCACCACCAGCCGGATGGCCACTTCCCGAACGGCGTGCCCAACCCCATCCTGCCGGAAAACCGCGCCGCCACGGCCGATGCCGTGATCGAGCAGGGCGCCGCCATGGGCATCGCCTGGGACGGCGACTACGACCGCTGCTTCTTCTTCGACGAGAACGGCCGCTTCATCGAAGGCTACTACATCGTCGGCCTGTTAGCGGACCAGTTCCTGAGAAAGACCGGCGGCGGCAAAGTCATCCACGACCCCCGCCTGACCTGGAACACCCTCGACCTGGTCAAAGCCGCCGGCGGCGAAGCCATCGAAAGCAAAACCGGCCACGCCTTCATCAAACAGCGCATGCGCGACGAGGATGCGGTTTACGGCGGTGAAATGAGCGCCCACCACTACTTCCGCGACTTCGCCTACTGCGACAGCGGCATGATCCCCTGGCTCCTGGTCGCCGAGCGCCTGTGCCAGTCCGGCCAGACCCTGTCCTCCCTAATCGACGCCCGAATCGAGGCCTACCCAGCCAGCGGCGAAATCAACCGCACCATCGCCGATCCCCCCAAGGTGATCGCCGCAATCGAGGCCAAATACAGCGTCGGCGCCAAAAGTGTCAGCCATGTGGACGGTGTCAGCATCGAATTCGACGACTGGCGTTTCAACCTCCGGATGTCCAACACGGAACCGGTGGTACGTCTGAATGTTGAATCGAGGGCGAACATCCCGCTGATGGAAGAAAAGACGGAAGAACTACTGGCGGAAATGGATCGACTGAATAAAGAAGGTTAACCAGAGAAGGGCACAAGGTGAGCGAGGCTCCAGGACTCTGGGGTGAGCGGGCAGGAAGGGCTGTCAGAAACTGTGCGGAGCCATGGATGGCGGAGCTCAAGCGCCACAGGGATGTGCCGCAAGGAGCGGGTTTCTGACAGCCCTTCCTGCCCGCTCAACCTTCTCCAAAGTCTGCCTGCCTTGGCCTTGCACCATAAGTCAGTCAGACCTCAGAGCCAGTCGTTCAACATAATCCCGATCCCGAACCTCTCAATCCGGTGGTT
>JABURI010000109.1 GCA_014762755.1 Marinobacter sp. | reverse complement strand
CAGAACACATGCCTCAGTATCGTTCGCGGACATCCACAGCCGGCCGTAACATGGCCGGTGCCCGCGCCCTCTGGCGCGCTACCGGTATGAAAAACGAAGATTTCGGCAAACCCATCATCGCGGTCGCCAACTCCTTCACCCAGTTCGTACCCGGCCATGTGCACCTGAAAGATCTGGGGCAGCTGGTGTGCCGTGAAATTGAAGCCGCGGGCGGGGTGGCCAAGGAATTCAACACCATCGCCGTGGACGACGGCATCGCCATGGGCCACGACGGCATGCTCTATTCCCTGCCCTCACGGGAAATCATTGCCGATTCCGTCGAGTACATGGTCAACGCCCACTGTGCCGACGCCCTGGTGTGCATTTCCAACTGCGACAAGATCACCCCGGGCATGCTGATGGCAGCCATGCGCCTCAACATTCCGACGATCTTTGTGTCCGGCGGGCCCATGGAGGCCGGAAAGACCAAGCTGTCCGAGCACAAACTGGATCTGGTGGACGCCATGGTCATCGCCGCGGATCCGAACGCCAGCGACGAGCAAGTGGAAGAGTACGAGCGGAGTGCCTGCCCGACCTGTGGCTCCTGCTCCGGCATGTTCACCGCCAACTCCATGAACTGCCTGACCGAGGCCATTGGCCTGGCCCTGCCCGGCAACGGGTCACTGCTGGCCACCCATGCTGACCGCGAACAGCTGTTTCTGAAAGCCGGGCGCCAGATTGTCGAGAATGCCCGCCGCTACTACGAGGAGAACGACGCCAGCGTGCTGCCCCGCAGCATCGGCTCCCAGGCGGCCTTCGAGAACGCCATGACCATGGACATCGCCATGGGCGGCTCCACCAACACCATCCTGCACCTGCTGGCCGCGGCCCAGGAAGGCGGCGTGAACTTCGACATGGCCGACATCGACCGGCTGTCCCGCCATGTGCCCCAGCTGTGCAAGGTGGCGCCCAACTCTCCGAAATACCACATGGAAGATGTCCACCGGGCCGGCGGCATCATGGGCATCCTGGGCGAACTGGAGCGAGGCAATCTGATCAACACCGACCTGCCCACCGTTCACAGCAAGACCATGAAAGAGGCCCTGGAAACCTGGGACATCATGCGTTCCCCGACCCCGGAGGTGGTGGAGTTCTACAAGGCTGGTCCGGCGGGCATTCCCACCCAGACAGCTTTCAGCCAGAGCACCCGATGGCCAAGTCTGGACGGTGACCGCGAGAGCGGATGTATCCGCTCCGTGGATAACGCCTACTCCGCCGAAGGTGGGCTGGCTGTACTCTACGGCAATATCGCCCGGGACGGCTGTGTGGTGAAGACCGCCGGTGTGGACGAAAGCATCTATGTGTTCGAAGGCAAGGCCCGGGTATTCGAGAGTCAAGACTCGGCGGTGGCCGGCATCCTGGGTGACGAAGTCAAACCGGGCGATGTGGTCATAATTCGATACGAAGGTCCCCGCGGCGGGCCGGGCATGCAGGAAATGCTCTACCCCACCAGCTACCTGAAATCCAAGGGCCTGGGCAAGGACTGCGCCCTGCTGACCGACGGGCGTTTTTCCGGCGGCACCTCCGGCCTGTCGATCGGCCACGCTTCCCCTGAAGCCGCGGCCGGTGGAGAGATCGGCCTGATCGAGAATGGCGATACCATCCTGATCGATATCCCCAACCGCTCGATCAACGTCCAGCTGGACCAGCAGGAACTGGACCGCCGCCGCGAGGCCCGCAATGCCAAGGGCTGGAAGCCGGACCTGCCCCGCGACCGCAAGGTCTCGGCGGCACTCAAGGCCTATGCCCTGCTGGCGACCAGCGCCGACAAGGGCGCGGTCCGGGATCTGTCAAAACTCGACTGATCCTCCCGACCAGCCACAAAAAAGCCCGCCAGGCATCAACCTCGCGGGCTTTTTTGTGGGCTGCGAAACAGCGGTATTACCAGAGTGACCAGCCGCCGTCCTCGTCTTCCTCGATGGCGTCATTCTCTCCGGATTCCTGCGCAGGCTCGGTGGAAGCGGCGCTCGATGCCGATTCTTTCGCACCCTGGGAGCCGCTCTGGGCCGGAGCGGCAGCGACCTGAACGGTGATCATCCCGAGTGCCTTCCGGGTTTCCTCGTTCAGGGCACCGGTAGCCTGAAGGCCCTGATCTTTCTGGAACTGGGTCAGCGCGGCACGGGTCTTGTCATCCATCCCGGAGCCGACTTTAGTGATATTGTAACCGGCACCGTACAACGCATTTTTCAATGCCACGGTGTCGTCTGCATGGGCCACGGGCACGAGGCCCAGGGTAACCGCCACACCGGCTGCAGCCAGAAGGCGACCGAAAGAACGGGTCGTATTCTTCATGGTACTCACCTGCACTACTCCTGATGCCTTCACGACATCGGTCTTTTCTTGTTGTGTGGTGCCTATCTCCACAGGCTGGGGCAAACAATGAATACCCTATCACAGTTTGCTGCCGGGCCGGTTGCCGCGGTTCTCATCTTCGGGTTCCGGCCCGGTACCGGGATGACGGACCGTTTGGGCCTCATGCCCGAATTCCCGGATAAAGATTCCCCAGAAAGCCATGAACAGGGCGGCAACCAGGGGCCCCATGACGAAGCCATTGATCCCGAACATGACAATGCCGCCAAGGGTCGACAGCAGGACTATGTAATCCGGCAACTTGGTGTCCCGCCCAACCAGGACCGGCCGCAGGAGGTTGTCGGCCAGACCGATCACCACGACACCAAACACGGTCAGGATAACGGCGGGAATAAGGTCGCCAACTGCCGCCAGGTATATGGCCGCCGGCACCCACACCAGGGCCGCGCCGACCGCCGGCAGCAGCGAGACGATGGCCATAACCACCCCCCACAACAGCGCACCGGCGATACCAAGAACCCAGAAGATCAGGCCGCCGAGGGCGCCCTGGATAATGGCGATCAGCAGATTGCCCTTGACCGTTGCCCGGGTGACCTCGGCGAACTTGGCAAACAGCAGGCGCTCACGTTCATCACCCAGGGGCAGGGCCCGGATGATCAGCTCCACCAGTTGGTGGCCGTCCCTCAACAGGAAGAAGGCCAGGTACACCATCAGGGCCAGACCCATGAAAAACTGGAAGGTGTTCTGGCCGATCCCCAGGGCCTGTTTGGCCAGGAACTGGCTACCGCCGACGAACAGGCTGACGGCCCGGTCCCGCAGCTCGGTAAAACTGATATCAAACTGTGCCAGGAACGCCTGGATCGCGGGGAAGGACTGATTCACCTGGTCGATATATTCCCCCGGGCGGATCTCGCCGCGCTGGATCTGCTGGTATAGCTCCACACCCTGGGCAACCAGGGACGTCACCAGAACCAGCACCGGGATCACCACGATCACCATACAGAACACCAGGGTAATCAGCGCATTGGTATTGGGTCGCTCCCCCAGCCAGCGGGCCAGCAGATTCTGTACCGGATGGAAGATGAGCGCGATCGCCACGGCCCAGAAAATAGGACCGAAAAAGGGCTTCATCAGAAACACGAACGCGAGGGAAACACCCACGAGCAAGGCCAGAAAAGTCCGTGTTTCAAGTTTTGCGTACATAGGTCAGTTCTTCCCAAAGCAGTGAACGGTAACCGGGGTCTGTCCGATTACTCCGGCCCGATAGCCTACCACGATGACATGGCCACTGTAGCCTGCTTCAGGTTATAGTGATCGGTTACGGGTTAACCGACAAACGAGTCACATTATTGCAACTGGAAACCTTTACCACCGAAACCGCCCTTGATGCCGCGTCCGAGCTTCAACGCGTGCTGGCGGCAAGAACCCATCGCCGCAAGGTAATGGGCCAGGAGGTGCTGGTGCCGGGCCAGCTCGGGGAGGCTCTGCAGCTACCGAGAATCATCAATCGCCTGCAGAGCAAGCAGCAGAAACAGAGGGAACAGGGCCTGGACGATTTCCAGGAGCTGTGGCCCACCCTGTCTCCGCGTACCCGGCAGAAGGTGCTTGACGCCATCGGCTGGTACGACCCCAAGGAGCTTGATTGGGACGACAAACGCTCCAACCGGCGACCGGTGGTCGATCCAGATAAAGGATCCGTATAGAGATGGAAATCTCAGCGAAAGGCCGACTCTGTATTGTCATACTCTGGCCCTAGTCTGAAACTATCAGGAGGATATTTATGACTGAACAGACCCATTACAACGCCATTCTGGCGGAAGGCAGCGCCGTGCCGACCCTGCTTTGCGGCCATTGCCGCTCCATCCTTTCCCGCGCCCGCATGTTCCGCAACGAGGGCGAGAACCAGCAGGATATCCAGTGCCGGGTCATCGCCCTGTGCTCGGCCGATGATTGCGGTGCCGTGAATTGCTGTGACAACGCCATGGAAGAGATCGACAACCCCGACCGCCTGCTCGATCTCGCCTGTTGATTCAAACGGGCTACGCACTGTTACGCAACTCAAACACATGAAACAGCCATCTGATTTATCCTGATTTGCGAGAATTGTCATAACGGCAATTGCGCAACCTATCAGTCAGGACAGTCGATGGCATGCGTATTCTGAGAACCGACGAAGCCCGCTTTCAGGGTCTGCCGGATTACCCTTTTTCTCCCAACCATCTCGACGTAGAGCCCAACCTGAGAATGCACTACGTCGATGAAGGCCCCCGCGGTGCTTCCCCGGTGCTGATGCTCCATGGCGAGCCATCCTGGTCATACCTGTACCGACACATGATTCCGCTCATTGCCGAAGCAGGCCACCGGGCGCTCGCCCCGGACCTGATCGGGTTCGGAAAATCGGACAAGCCCACGGCGATGTCAGATTACAGTTATGAGCGCCACATGGCGTGGCTGAGTAGCTGGATCGAAAAGCTGGACCTGAGGGACATCACCCTGGTGTGTCAGAACTGGGGCTCATTGCTGGGGCTGCGCCTGGCGGCCGAACATCCCCATCGCTTCCGCTGCATTATCGTGGGTAACGGGATGCTTCCCACCGGTGAAGGCCGAGCACCGGCGATGTTTTCCCTGTGGAAAGCCTTCGTCACCCACAGCCCCTGGCTCCCGGTCGGTCGGATCGTACAGCTGGGCACCGAAAGAACCCTGACCAGGGCCGAACAGGCAGCGTACGACGCGCCCTTCCCGACAACGGAATACAAAGCCGGAGCCCGCGCCTTTCCGAAACTGGTGCCGGTATCCCGGAACGACCCGGCGGGGCTGGCCAACCGGGCGGCGTGGAAGGTCCTGGAAAAATGGCACAAACCGTTCATTACCTGCTTCAGCAGTGGTGACCCCATTACCCGGGGTGAAGACCGTTACATGCAGCGGCGTATACCCGGGGCCCATGGCCAGCCCCACATCACCCTCAGGGGCGGCCACTTCCTGCAGGAAGATTCCCCCGAGGACTTCGCACGTATCATTATTGATGCCCTGAAATCGGAAATGGCGGCCTGAGCCGCCATTCCATTGCCAGACTCCGGAACGCCCGGAGCATCCCCCATCAGGACTGGTGCTTGGGCTGGTACTGGCCGGCATCAACCCGGGGACGATCCGGCTCACCCTTCTCGAGAGGCTGACACTCGACCAGGCTGGCCAGCGAGCGACGGGTCAGTCGCTGGTACTCCTCTGTGCCCTTCTTCTTCCACTCCACTTCCTTGTCGCTCAGGGTCCGCAGTACCTTCGCCGGCGATCCGACAATCAGAGATGCCGGCTCGCACTGGAATTTGGCTTTTACCAGGGCGCCGGCGCCAACAATCGAACGGGGCGCAATATGCGCTTCGTCCATCACTACCGCATTCATCCCCACCATGGCGTCTTCACCGACAATGCACCCGTGCAGGATCGCACCGTGACCCACGTGACCGTTTTTTTCGATCACCGTGTCCATGCCCGGAAAAGCGTGCATCACGCAGGTGTCCTGGATGTTGGAACCTTCCTTGAGGACAACACGGCCAAAATCCCCCCGCAGGCAGGCGGCCGGCCCCACATAGCAATCCGGTCCGATCCAGACGTCACCAATCAGAACGGCGCTCGGGTGCACATAAGCAGTCGGGTGGACAACCGGGACAACACCTTCAATGCTGTATACGGGCATAATTTTCTCCTGTTGGCAGGGGGTACCGGCACGGGGCCTTATGGAACCCAAAACGATTGTTGTGATTCATTTTCCGTATCACATTATCCGTTTTTGTATGGAATTTCATGCCCCTGACCGGCTTAACAACGATCAATTGCCCTCTGAACAGCTATAAAAAACTCAACACCAGAATTTATTTTTCTTTATTTTCATCAAGATAAACAGGCAACACTTACCCAGAATACCAACGTGATACAGAAGTCGATACCATGGATCCTTGACGGGTATCAATTCTGAGATATACTCATTCACGCATTCGACCCTGACAGACCGAAAAGACCAGGGTATGCAGCGCCCGGAATCTGACCGGCCATGCCGGCAACTGATGAGACAAAAACAAAGTCACACCGGATTGCTTATGCCAAACAACCTGCACATCACACCCGCAGGGGTGGTTACGACACACATCGATACCGCCCGAGCCAGTCTCCGCCCGGACACCCGTCGCGTGCTCCGGGGGTTATTCGCATTTCCTGTAACGGGACGCTGAGCGTTCCGAACCATTTCTTGCTACCAACAACGGGACAACACCATGACCCAGCCGAGCATCCTTCTTGAAATCGATCAGGGCGTCGCCCTGCTTACCCTGAACCGACCGGACAACCTCAACAGTTTCAATGTCGAGATGCATGAGCGCATGCGCGATGCCATCGACACTGTCCGCAAGGACGAGACGGTGCGGGTGCTGGTCATCACCGGTTCCGGCCGGGGATTCTGTGCCGGCCAGGATCTTTCGGATCGCAGCGTTTCTCCGGGCCAGGAAATGCCGGATCTGGGTGCCTCCCTGGAGAACTACTACAACCCGATGATGCGCAGCCTTCGCGACCTGCCGATGCCGGTGCTGTGCGCAGTGAACGGTGTGGCCGCCGGTGCCGGCGCCAACATCGCCCTGGCCTGTGACATCACCCTGGCCGCCCGCTCGGCCAGCTTTGTTCAGGCCTTCTGCAAATTGGGCCTGGTACCGGATTCAGGCGGCACCTGGACCCTGCCCCGGGTAGCGGGCATGGCCCGGGCCAAGGGCATGGCCCTGCTCGGAGGCAAGATCAGCGCCGAGAAGGCGGAAAACTGGGGCATGATCTGGCAGTGCGTGGAGGACGACCAGCTGATGGAAGAGACCATGAAGCTGGCCCGCCACTTCGCCAGCCAGCCCACCAAGGGCCTGGCGCTGATCAAGCAAGCCCTGCACGCCAGCGTCAACAACACCTTCGAAGAACAAATCAACCTCGAGCGCGACCTGCAGCGCGAAGCCGGCCGCACCGAGGACTACCGCGAGGGCGTCGCCGCCTTCATGGAAAAACGCACACCGTCGTTCAAGGGGAAATAAACCATGCCGGCACTGGACATCCAAACCAAGGTTGCCGTCATTGGCGCCGGCGCCATGGGCTCCGGCATCGCCCAGGTGGCGGCCCAGGCGGGACACCACGTATTTCTGCATGACCAGCGCGAAGGAGCCGCCGAGGCCGGGCGCGCCGGCATTGCCAAGGTACTGCAACGCCGCGTGGACAAGGGCAAGATGGAGCAGCAGGAGCTCGACGCCCTGCTCGATCGCATCCAGCCGGTGGCCGATCTCGCGGAAGTGGCCCAGAGCGGGCTGGTGATCGAGGCCATTGTCGAGAACCTGGACATCAAGCGCGGCCTGCTTTCGGACCTCGAAGAGTTGTGCAGCGAGGACACCATCCTCGCCACCAACACCTCATCCATTTCCGTTACCTCGCTGGGCGCCGGTATGAAGCATCCGGGTCGCCTGGTCGGCATGCACTTCTTCAACCCGGCGCCGCTGATGGCCCTGGTGGAAGTCGTGCTGGGTCTGGCGACCGACAAGACCGTTGCCGAGACCGTTTATGACACCGCCGCCAATTGGGGCAAGA
Source organism: Marinobacter sp. (assembly GCA_014762755.1). Classification (GTDB taxonomy): domain Bacteria; phylum Pseudomonadota; class Gammaproteobacteria; order Pseudomonadales; family Oleiphilaceae; genus Marinobacter. The sequence goes on along the minus strand of JABURI010000109.1, from coordinate 2,632 downwards.
AGCCGGTTTACGCGACATCGACTCCCGGCTTCATCGTCAATCGCGTCGCCCGGCCGTTCTATGCCGAGAGCCTGCGCCTCGTTCAGGAACAGGCAGCGGATCCGGCCACCCTGGATGCCCTGATGCGTGAGGCCGGCAATTTCCGCATGGGTGCCTTCGAACTCACCGACCTGATCGGCCACGACGTCAACTACGCCGTCACCAACTCGGTGTTCAACGCCTACTACCAGGACACCCGTTTCCTGCCATCACTGGTCCAGCAAGAACTGGTCTCCGCGGGCCATCTCGGTCGCAAGAGCGGCCAGGGCTTCTATAGTTATCAGGAGGGGGCAGAGCGCCCCGAGCCGCAGACCGAAGCCCCACACCAGACCAGCGAGTCCGTGGTGATCGTCGAAGGCAGCCTGGGGCCCGCCTCGGCCCTGGTGGATCGCCTGCGTGATGCGGGCCTGACCATCATCGAGCGCGCCGGCAACGGCCAGCTGCGCTTTGGTCAGGCGGTGCTGGCCCTGACCGACGGCCGTATGGCCACCGAACGGGCCGCTGCGGAAGGCCGCGCCAACCTGGTGCTGTTCGATCTGGCTTTCGACTACGCCAAAGCCTCCCGTCTGGCCATCGCAGCAGCCGACCAGGCCTCCGGCCAGGCCGTCGACGATGCCTGCGCACTGCTTCAGAAGGCCGGCCTTGCGGTCAGCCTTATTGCCGACCGTCCGGGACTGTTGATCATGCGCACCGTCGCCATGCTGGCGAACGAAGGCGCCGACGCTCACCTGCACGGGGTCGCCACCGTTGCCGATATCGATCTGGCCATGAAAGCCGGCCTGAATTATCCGGAAGGCCCGCTGAGCTGGAGTGACCGACTCGGAGCCGGCCGCACCTTCACCGTGCTGACCAACATCCAGAACAGCTACGGCGAGGATCGTTACCGGCCGTCGCTGCTGCTGAGAAAGAACAGCTTTGCCAACAAGGGGTTTTACGCATGAGCACTATCGATCCACAGAAACCCGATCCACAGAAACTGGCGGAAGAATGTGCCGAGTCCATGTTTGCCAGAGACCGTGCCAGCCAGAAGCTGGGCATGAAAATCGAATCCGTGGCCCCGGGCAAGGCCATCCTGACCATGACCGTCGGCCCCGATATGATCCAGGGCCACGGCTCCTGCCATGGCGGTTACCTGTTCACCCTGGCCGACTCCGCCTTTGCCTTTGCCTGCAACAGCTATGACCGGGCCACCGTGGCTTCCGGCTGCAGCATTGACTACATGTCCGGCGCCAAAGAGGGCGACCTGCTGACCGCGACTGCGGAAGAGCGCTCCCGTGGCGGCCGTACCGGCATTTACGACATCACCCTGACCAACCAGGACGGCCGTACCGTGGCACTGTTCCGCGGCCGCTCCTATGAAGTTCGCGGCACCGTCCGCAATTCGGAGGACAACTCATGAGCACTGACAACCGCCTGCTGGACGCCTACATCGTCGACGCCATCCGCACACCCATCGGTCGTTACGGCGGCGCCCTGTCCCCGGTCCGGGCCGATGACCTCGGTGCCATTCCGATCAAGGCTCTGGTCGAGCGGCACCCGGAACTGGACTGGTCCAAAGTGGACGATGTGCTCTATGGCTGCGCCAACCAGGCCGGCGAGGACAACCGCGACGTCGCCCGCATGTCCCTGCTGTTGGCCGGCCTGCCGGTGGACGTACCGGGCAGCACCATCAACCGCCTGTGTGGTTCCGGCATGGATGCGGTGGGCAGCGCCGCACGAGCCATCCGCACCGGGGAAACCAGCCTGATGATTGCCGGCGGTGTCGAATCCATGTCCCGTGCACCTTTTGTCATGGGCAAGGCGGACACCCCCTTCAGCCGCAAGGCGGAGATCTTTGATACCACCATCGGCTGGCGCTTCGTCAACCCGGTGCTGAAAAAGCAGTACGGCATCGACTCCATGCCGGAAACCGCCGAGAACGTGGCCGAGCAGTTCAATATCTCCCGGGAAGACCAGGATGCCTTCGCCCTGCGTAGCCAGCAGCGCACCGCTGCCGCCCAGGCCGCTGGCATTTTTGCCGACGAGATCACCCCGGTCACCATCCCCCGGCGCAAGCAGGATCCTCTGGTGGTGGATACCGACGAGCATCCCCGGGAAACCAGCCTGGAAAAGCTGGCCAAGCTGCCGACACCGTTCCGCGAGAACGGGACGGTCACCGCAGGCAATGCCTCCGGCGTCAACGACGGTGCCTGCGCCCTGCTGATGGCCGGCGCGGCTGCGCTGAAAGAATACGGCCTCAAGCCGCGGGCCCGGATCGTTGCAATGGCCACCGCCGGCGTTGAGCCGCGGATCATGGGCTTCGGCCCGGCACCGGCCACACGTAAGGTTCTCAAGACCGCCGGGCTGGAACTGGCGGACATGGACGTGATCGAACTGAACGAAGCCTTTGCCGCCCAGGCCCTGGCCGTCACCCGGGATCTGGGACTCCCGGACGACGCCGAGCACGTGAACCCCAACGGCGGCGCCATCGCCCTGGGTCATCCGCTGGGCATGAGCGGCGCGCGGTTGGTAACCACCGCCCTGAACGAGCTGGAGCGGCGCCACAAGGCCGGCAAGAAAGCCCGTTACGCCCTGTGCACCATGTGCATCGGCG
>JABURI010000121.1 GCA_014762755.1 Marinobacter sp. | reverse complement strand
CCGGTTTACGTCAACGTCCTTTCGAACCTCCCTCCAGTGTCTACACTCAGGTATGGATATCCACCCATTGCTGTCCGGTAATGGGTGGAATTCCACACATTTCAGGATCGATCAATTCAGCGTGCGGACAGTAAGGTTCTGTTTTATAGGTATTTCCCGAAACTGGTCTGGTCCTTGCTGATACCCAAACTCACCGTGGCCGTTCACGGTCGCGTCAAGCACCCGACAACCAAAATGATATGGGGAGCATCCTCTATGAAGATCAAAGCCATTCTGGCAGCAGCCGTTGCCACTTCTGCCATTGCCAACCCGACCCTTGCCCAGGACAAGTCTGACTGGCCCGAGAGCTTCACGATCGGGACCGCCAGCCAGGGCGGCACTTACTTCGCCTATGGTTCAGGCTGGGCCAACTACATGGCCGAAACCCTGGGCATCTCCGGCGGTGCCGAGATTACCGGTGGCCCGATGCAGAACATGGCCCTGGTGCACACCGGCGATCTGAACTTCGGTCTGACCACCATGGGCCCGGCCCGTGAATCACTGGAGGGCAACAGCCCGCTGGCTCCGGGTATGGCGATGGACAACGTCTGTGCCATGTTCCCGATGTACGAGACGCCGTTCTCCGTCACCACCCTGAGCAGCTCTGGCATCACCTCCATCGACGACATTCCGGACGGCGCCACCATCGGTTTCGGTCCGGCCGGCTCCACCTCCGACACTTATTTCCCGCGGATGATGGAAACCCTGGGGGTGGATTTCGAACGTCGTAATGGCAGCTGGTCCGATCTGGGTACCCAGCTCCAGGATGGCCTGATCGACGTGGTGGCTTTTGCCGCCGGCATCCCCATCCCGGCCGTGAGCCAGCTGGAGGTTCAGACCGACGTGAACATCATCGGTATGACCGACGGGGAGATTATGAAGATCACCGAAGCGTTCCCGGTGTCCGAGTTCACCATTCCGGCGAGCACTTACCAGTCCCTGGAAAAGCCGTCCGAGGTGGTCTCCATGTGGAACTTCGCGATCGCAAACTGTGACGTGCCGGATAGCCTGGTCTATGAAATGGTCAAGACCACCATGGAGAACAACGACAAGATGGTCTCCATCCACAAGGCCGCGAAAACCACTGTTCCCCAGAACTACACCAAGAACAACGTACTGCCCTGGCACCCGGGTGCAGCACGCTGGTTCAATGAAAACGGCTACGAGATCCCTGAAGACAAGATCCACGAGTAACTATTGTGTAGGAGGAGGCTGCCTCGGCAGCCTCCCGGTTTCCGGTTCTGATCCGATTGGGTATCCCCGCTAGCAGGTTTGCATCATGTCCACTGAACACGAAATCCAACATTCGCCCCGGGTGACCGAGGACGAAGACCACATTCTTGCCCACAACGTCGACGAGGAACCGGTTGAGCCGAACCGTCGACTGTTTGAAGGCGGGCTTCTGAAGTTTGTCACACTGCTGACAATTGCCTACTCATCGTTCCACCTTTACACCCTGAACATCGCGCCCCTGGAAACCTGGTCGTTCCGGATTGTCCATGTTGCCGGCGCCCTGTTGCTCGGTTTCATGCTGTATGCCGGCGCGCGCTTCGTAACGGCCGAGGAAGGCGAGGCCCGTCATCGCTGGACCAGCTGGATTGCCGGTGTCGCGCTGTTGCCGGCGCTGTATTCTCTCTATCAGGGCTTCGTGTTCTATCAGACTCTGCAAGGCGGCGCGATGCGCATTGCGCCCGAGCTCGAGACCTGGCACTTCGGCTGGCCGCTGATCGCAGCCACTGCGGTTGGTATTATCGTGAGCTGGTTCCACCAGCGCGGCCGCTCCCGCTTCAGTGTGCCGGATCTGGTGCTGATGGTCTGCTCCATATCGGTCGCCACTTACCTGCTGGTGGTCTATAACACCAATATCCGCATGTCCACCGGGACACCCTTCTCGCCGGTGGGTATCTCCTTTGCGGCCGTGGCCGGTACTGCACTGATCATGGAAATGACACGCCGTGTGGCCGGTATGGCACTGGTCATTATTGGCCTGGTTTTCCTGGCTTATGTTTTTGTCGGGCCTTACCTGCCCGGGTTCCTGGGTTATCCGGGCCTTTCCGTCAAGCGTTTCTTCAGCCAGGTCTACACCGATGCCGGTATTCTCGGGCCGACCACCGCTGTGTCCTCCACGTACATCATTCTGTTCATCATTTTTGCCGCCTTCCTACAGGCTTCCAAGGTGGGTGATTATTTTGTCAACTTCGCCTTCGCGGCGGCCGGTCGGTCCCGGGGCGGGCCGGCAAAGGTGGCGATTTTTGCGTCCGGCCTGATGGGCATGATCAACGGCACCAGTGCCGGTAACGTGGTATCCACCGGCTCGCTGACCATCCCGCTGATGAAGAAGGTGGGCTACAAGAAAACCTCCGCTGGCGCGGTGGAAGCAGCCGCCTCCACCGGTGGCCAGATCATGCCGCCGATCATGGGTGCTGGCGCCTTCATCATGGCGGAGATTACCGGTATTCCGTATACCGAGATTGCGATCGCGGCGGTCATCCCCGCCATCCTGTACTTTGCCTCGGTCTACTTCATGGTCGACTTCGAGGCCGCCAAGACCGGCATGCGCGGTATGCGCGAAGACGAACTGCCGAAGCTGAAACGCCTTATCAAGCAGGTTTACCTCTTCATCCCGATTATCATCCTGATCGTGGCGCTGTTCCAAGGCTACTCGGTGATCCGTGCCGGTACCCTGGCCACCGTTTCGGCGGCGGTTGTGAGCTGGCTTTCACCCAACAAGATGGGATTGAGAGCAATTCTGCGGGCTCTGGATCTTGCCTCCATCATGTCCATCCAGATCATTGTGGTCTGCGCTGCTGCCGGTGTGATTGTGGGGGTAATCTCCCTGACCGGTGTTGGCGCTCGCTTTTCGGTGTTGCTGCTGGATGTGGCCGAGGCCAGCCAACTGCTGGCGTTGATTTTCGCCATGTTCATTTCCATCCTGCTGGGCATGGGGATGCCAACCACGGCCGCCTATGCGGTAGCCGCCTCGGTGGTTGCGCCGGGTCTGGTGCAATTAGGTATTGAACCGCTCACGGCGCACTTCTTCGTGTTCTACTTTGCCGTGGTTTCGGCGATCACGCCGCCTGTGGCCCTGGCCTCCTATGCCGCTGCCGGCATCTCCGGCGCCAATGCCATGGCCACGTCGGTTGCGTCGTTCCGGATCGGTATCGCTGCGTTCATCGTGCCATTCATGTTCTTCTACAATGGTGCGCTGTTGATGGATGCCGGCTGGTTCGACATCGCCCGGGCGCTGGTAACCGCCACGTTTGGTGTCTACCTGCTGTCCGGTGGGGTACTCGGCTGGTTCGGCAAGGTGTCTGCACCGTGGGTGACCCGTCTGCTGCTGATCGGTGCTGCCTTGCTGATGATCGAGGGCGGGCTCTGGACCGATCTTGGCGGTGTGGCCGCGGCAGTCCTGGCCTTCGTGATGCAACGCCAGCGCCGGGCCCGACTCGCGCCGGCGGTGTCCTGATGGCCTGAGCCGCATTCTGACCGGCCGGTACAGCTCCGGTTGTGCCGGTCCGGTCGGAGCGCTAGGCTAGCGCTTTTTTCCGGAACTCTCTGCCATGCCTCTGCGAATCGGTGCTGTCCTGCTCTTGCTGATCACCCTGGGTCTGTCCTGGGTGCTGGGTGGCTGGGCCGGCTACCGGCAGGTGGAGCAGGAGAGCCTGGAAGAATCCTTTCGCTACCGGCAACTGGTGGCCAATGAACTTAACCGTTACCTCCCCATCCCGGAACTGATGGCGGAGCATCCGCTCATGGAGCAGGCGCTCCTGAACCCCAATGATTCCCGGGTCATTCTCCAGGCCAATGAAGAAATGCAGAGAATGGCGACCATTGTGGGCAGTTCCGATGTTTACCTGATGGACACTTCCGGCCTGACCATTGCTGCCAACAACTATCTTCAGGAAGACAGTTTTGTTGGCAGCAACTATGCCTTCCGTCCCTATTTTTCCGAGGCCGTGGCGACCGGAGATTCGGTTATCTATTTTGCCCTGGGTCTGATGTCCGGTGTTCGGGGGCTGTACTTTTCACATCCGATACGCAGTGACCGGGGCAGGATCCTGGGGGTGATCGCAGTGAAGGTACTGGTGCATGAGCTGGAATCCCAGTGGCATCGTCCTGCGTCGCTGAGTGAGGCGGAAATGGTGGTTCTGGATGGTTCCGGGATCAGCTTCCTGGCCAGCCGGCCAGCGTGGCTTTACCGGGATTTTTCCGGAGGTCATCAGGGAGAACTGCCTCTGGAAACCCGCCAACGCTATCCGGACCGCGAACTTCGACCCATGGAGACAGAACGGTTGGGGCTTCCCTGGGGACTATCTGAAACCTCCGCCAAGATCCGCATCCAGTCTCCGGAAGGAGACCGCCAGGACTACCTGGCAGTCCGGACCCCACTGCCACGCCTGGACTGGACCCTGCAGGTGATGGTCTCGACCGCCCCGGTGCTCTGGAGCCGGCTGGGTTTCGTGGTCGCGGGCCTCGCCATCTACTTCGGTGTCCTGCTGGCCTGGTTGTACCTGAGGGAACGCTACCGCCGGGAAGCGGAGCTGGCCCTGCGGGGCGAGCAGCTGGAACGCCGGGTGGCTGAGCGCACCCGGGACCTGGAACACTCCAATCAGCAGTTGCTGGCGGAAATCAGTGAGCGGGAGCGCGCCCAGAGCGAGCTTCGCGAAACCCAGCAGGAACTGATCCAGGCCGCCAAGCTGGCGGTACTGGGGCAGATGTCGGCGGGATTGAACCACGAAATGAATCAGCCGCTGACCGCCATTCAGACTTATGCCCGCAATAGCCGCCGTTTTCTCGAGAAGGGCGCCATGGACATGGTGGACGCCAATCTCTCGGAAATCATCACCCTGTGCGACAAAATGGCGGAGCTGACCCGACAGTTCAAGGTGTTTGCCCGCAAGTCCGAAGGACCGCCGTCGGTGGTGGATTTGCGCCAGTCGGTGGATGCGGCCCTGAAAATCATCAAGGCCCAGAAGAACAGTGCCGGTATCGATATCCGCTGGAACCGTCCGGAGCAGCCGGTGATGTGCCACGGCGACCTGATCCGGATCGAGCAGGTGATGGTGAATCTCCTGGCCAACGCGGTACAGGCCGTGGAAGAGCGCGAGGCACCGGTGATCACCATAGATGTGTTGCCGGTTGATGGTCACTGGCGCTGTACCGTCCGTGATAACGGTTACGGCCTTCCGGGCAACACGGAGCAGATTTTTGAACCCTTCTTTACCACCAAGTCGGTCAAACAGGGACTCGGCCTTGGCCTTTCCATTTCGCGGCAGATTGTCGATGCCCTCGGCGGCACGCTCACTGGCCGCAACCGCGCGGATGGCCCGGGCGCGGAATTTGTACTGACCTTGCAACAGCGGGAGGCAACGGAATGACACAACCTTCGGTAATCTTTGTGGATGATGACCCGCATATTCTCCAGGCCATGGCCCAGACCCTGACCCTCGAGGACTTGCCGGTGGCCTGCTTCGAAGGCGCGGCCGAGGCGCTGAAAACCATAACGGCGGACTTCGAGGGCATTGTCCTGTGTGACTACAACATGCCCGGCATGGATGGCCTGGAAATGTTGCAACAGGTCCGTGCCCTGGATGACAGCATCCCGGTGATCATTCTCACCGGGCAGGGCGACATCAGTACTGCGGTGACGGCCATGCAGCAAGGGGCCTATGACTTCATCGAGAAGCCCTTTGACCACGAGGAGCTGATCGAGCTGTTGCGTCATGCCCTGGAAAAACGGCATCTGGCCCTGGAGAACCGGCGCCTGAAAGCCCAGTTGCGGCAGATGGCCAAACCGGGGCCCCGGATTCTCGGGGATTCGGCGTCCATGCAAAAGGTGATGGCGACGATCGATCCGATCCTGGATATCTCCGCCAATATCCTGCTGCATGGGGAGACCGGCTCCGGTAAGGATGCCCTGGCCCGTTACATCCACGAAAACAGCCCGCGCAGCGCCCACAATTTCGTCGCCATCAACTGCGGCGCGGTCCCTGAGAACCTGATCGAGAGCGAACTTTTCGGCCATGAAGCCGGAGCGTTCACCGGCGCGGACAAGCGGCGGATCGGAAAGATCGAGCACGCCCACAAGGGCACCCTGTTCCTGGACGAAGTGGAAAGCATGCCGATGCCCCTGCAGATCAAGTTGCTGCGGGTGCTGGAGGAGCAGAAGGTCGAACGCCTCGGCAGCAACCAGGTGCAGGATGTGGACGTGCGCATCATCGCCGCCACCAAGGCGGACCTGAAAAAGCTCAGTGATGAGGGCGAGTTCCGGGCAGACCTGTACTACCGCCTGAATGTGGTGAAGGTCGACATTCCGCCACTGCGTGAGCGAAAGGAGGACATCCCCCTCTTGTTCCATCACTTCGTGCTGATTGCCGCCGCCCGTTATGACCGGGAAAGCGTCCCCCTGGATGCAGGTCAGGCGGCCCGCCTGATGCAGCGGTCCTGGCCCGGCAACGTGCGGGAGCTTCGAAATCTGGCCGAGCGCTATGTCTTGCTTGGCCCCGCAGCCATGGACGAAAACGAAGCTGGTGCAGAGGGCAATATTTCGGGCCGGCAGACCCTGGGTGAGATGATGGATAGCTTCGAGCGCACGGCGATCGTCAGTGCCCTTAACGCCTGTCACGGCAGTATCAAGGACACCATGGTTCAGCTCGGCATTGCCCGCAAGACCCTCTATGACAAGATGAAGAAGCACGGTCTGGACAAGGCCCAGTTCAAGGACTGACTTCATCATGATCCTCTCGGCGCCGGAGCGGCTATAGTTAAGGGGCAGCTTCGGACAGAGGGTTACCCGAACCGTGATGAAACAGCCATTGCCCCGGGATCGTCTCGACGGCCTCCTGGACAATCCGGTCGGCCTGGACACCCGGGAGCGGCTGGAACGCCGAAAACGCTACGGGGCCAATGTCATTGTCGAATCGGCCCGGCACGGGATCTGGAGTGTTCTGGCGGACACCCTCCGGGACCCGATGCTCTGGTTTCTCGTGGGCACGGCGGTGGTTTTTCTGCTGGTCGGTGAGTTGACCGAGGCATTGGTGTTGCTGGTGGCGCTGATACCGTTTCTGGGTATGGACGCCTTCCTGCACCACCGAACCCAGGTGTCCACCGCCACCCTCAGGAGTCAACTGGCCGCTGTGGCACGGGTCTGGATTGCCGGCCAGGTCACAGAGGTACCCTCGGAGGAAGTTATTCCCGGGGATCTGCTGGAAGTCCGCAGTGGCGAGCCGTTTCCGGCCGATGGGGTGATTGTCTCTGCCGAGAACCTCCAGGTTGATGAATCGGTGCTCTCCGGTGAGGCCTATCCCGTCAGGAAAGCCTGTTTTGCGGATCAGGCGGTCGCCCGGACCGGCGAGAAAATCCTGGATAATGTCTGGGCATTTGCTGGCACTCGAGTGCTGACGGGTACTGCCCGATTGCGTGCGGCCTATACCGGTCCCGAGACCCTGTACGGGGAGATAGTTCGTACCGCGGTGGCCGGCACCCAGGGCCGGACACCCCTCCAGCAAGCGGTTGCCCACCTGGTCAAGGTCCTGCTCTGGATCGCGTTGGCCATCTGCGGCCTGCTTGCCATGACCCGGCTCTGGCAGGGGCACGGTTGGCTGGATGCCCTGCTCAGCGCAGTCACGCTTGCGGTTGCGGCGCTTCCCGAGGAATTTCCGGTAGTGCTGACTTTCTTCCTCGGTCTTGGTGTCTTTCGCCTGGCACGGCGGGATGCGTTGGTCCGGCGGGCCGTTGCGGTCGAAAACATCAGTCGGACCACGTGCATCTGTTGTGACAAGACCGGCACGCTCACCGAGGGGCGCCTGGTTCTCGCCCACTGGTATCCGGCGGAGCAGGTAGAGGCATCTGCATTGCTGGATATCGGGGCCAGGGCCAGTCGTGCTGATTCCGGTGATCCCATGGATCACGCGATTCTGGCGGTGGCCGGCACGCCATCGCAGGCGCAGGTTGTGGCCAGCTTTCCATTCACCGAGCAGCGCAAGCGCGAGACCTCCCTCATTCAGCAGGGCAGCAAGCTTTGGGCCGCTGTCAAAGGTGCGCCGGAGACGGTGCTGGCCCTGTGCACGGAATCGGAGGCCGGGCACCGGTACTGGCTGGAGAAAGTAGGTGAGCTGGCGGAGTCCGGGCATAAGGTCATCGCCTGTGCGCAGCAGGAATTTCCTGAGGGAGCAGAAAAGTCCGTTGAACCCGATTCCGGATTCCGGTTTGCCGGGCTGCTGGCGTTCGAAGACCCGGTCAGGGAGGGGGTTGCCGAGGCCCTGGCCAGTTGTGACGCGTCCGGGGTGCGCGTGATCATGGTGACCGGGGACCATGCCGGCACGGCGGCAGCGGTGGCCAGGCAGATCGGGCTCGGGGCGGATAAGCCACGGGTTCTGGCCGGCGAGGAGTTTCTGGGCAGGCTTGCTTCCGGGGATGACGCAGTGCTGGATCAGGTAGATGTGGTGGCTCGCGCGGTGCCTTCGGTCAAACTCGAGCTGGTGCAGGCCCTGCAGCGACGCGGGGAGATCGTGGCGGTCACCGGGGATGGCGTGAACGATGTGCCGGCGCTCAAGGCGGCGGATATCGGCATTGCCATGGGGGAGCGCGGAACCCGGAGCGCCCGGGAGGTATCGGCCATCGTGCTGATGGATGACAATTTCCGAACGATCGTCCGGGCCATGGAGGAGGGCTGGCAGCTGTTCCGGAATCTCCGGCTGAGTTTCCAGTACCTCTTGATGATCCACATCCCGCTGGTCGTGACTGCTTCCCTGATTCCGTTACTCGGGTTTCCCGTTCTGTACCTGCCTATCCACATCGTCTGGCTGGAGCTGATCATTCATCCGACCGCCATGCTGGTGTTCCAGAATCTCCCGGAGCACGCCAGGTTGCTGAGGACACCGCCAGGAAAGCGAGTGCGCCTTCTTTCCCGGACAGACACGCTACAGATCCTGCTGGTCGGGTTTTTGACTACCGGGCTTGTGTACTGGAGTTATCTGCGGAGCCTGGGTGAGCTCCAGGACGTGGGGCACGCGCGTTCGATGGCCCTGGCGGCGCTCATCTCCGCCGGGGCTGTTATCACCGCCGGGCTCAGCCGTCTGAGGGGGAGGGTGGCTGTGGTGATTACCGCTGGCGCGGTGCTGTCAGCATTGGTGCTGATCCAGGTACCCTGGACCGCACGCTGGTTACACCTCAGTCCCCTGCATCTCGAGGACTGGCTACGAGCGGTTTTCACTGGAGCGCTCGTAGCCATTCCTTTCGTTGTCAGAGACCTCAGGCGGAGGCGCACCGCCGGTGTCAGTTCATAGCCTCGGCTGACAGCGGCGACTGGCCGTCAGGGTTCAGCAAAGGCAGGGCTACTTGCCCGGATACCTGCACCGCCGGCACCACCGGATCCCGGGAGAACGCACCGGCAAAGCTCGGGTGCTGGCCATACAGCATCAGGACCAGCTGGTCACCGGCGTTGAGCCGTTCGGCGATGCCGGTCAGCTCCACCGTATGCTCGCCCAGCCCGCGCAGGGGGTGCACCTGCTCATCGATCAGCTCCGGCACGATCTGGTTCTGGCGAATCACGCCGACACCGGCAAAGACAATGCTGTCGCAGGTGCCGGCGTGCAGGATCGGATCGGAACTCTCCAGGCACTGGGCATCCAGCTCCGGCAGGCCGGTGCTGACGCTGAGGTTAGCGGTCGGAATGCCGGCGATGATGGCTTCGGAGTCCAGAGTTTCCAGCGGCACCACCGAGGGCACAAGACCGGCTGCGCCCAGCAAGACTGAAGCGGGCAGGGGGTTGCCCAGAACATCAAATCCGACCGGGTAGGTGGTACCACCGGTGGTGATCTCAGGCGCGGAAACCGCGTCACCCGGGGCCAGGGTGTAGCAGATCTGTTTACCGGTGGTGATGACATTGTCGGCATCACCGCGGCCCAGTAGCTTTTCATTGAACCAGGCCACGGCGGCCTGGTTGGCGCTGATATCACCGCAGTTTGCCAGGGCATTCAGGTCACCGCTGGCCAGAGTCGGCAGCTCGCCCCCATAGAAAGTGAGGTTGGCCAGGGTCTCCTGGATCAGGCCGACATTCGGGGCAAGGTAGTGGTGGCTGAACGGGTAGGTCAGCAGTCGGACGTCGCCGCCGGCGGCCTTGAGGATGCGGTAGTTATCGGCCGCTTCGTTGAACGGGAACAGGCTGTCGCGCATGCCCTGGAACATCAGTACGTCCACCGGATAGGGTGCACGGGGCGGCGTCTTGACGATGTATCGGCCATCGCTGGTCAGCGGGATCTGCCCGGTGACCGGCTCCAGCAGGTAGTCTTCGGTGTTGCCGCTATCGAGCAAGACGAGCTCGCGCTCGTTCTGCCAGAAGTAACTCGGGCTGTGATAGTGGAAGAAATCCAGTGCGCCATCCGGGAAAAAGCCGGTGGTGATACCGTCGATCAGGGAACTGCGCAGGTAGGGATCCATGGACAGGCCGGTCTGGGCATCACCCATCACCGACAGGAAGGCCAGCCAGTAGTTCTTGGTGACGTTTCCGGGGTTCAGGCTGTAGGTCAGGTCATGCCAGGTGATGTGGGGCACCATGGCATCCATGCGCTGGTCCGGATCGACGTTGTACAGCAGGTATT
>JABURI010000056.1 GCA_014762755.1 Marinobacter sp. | reverse complement strand
AACTCTTTTGCTGCTCTCCTGTATTCAGGCGAGCGACCAATTCTCCCCTGCCGGGGAACAGCACTTTCAGCGGCAGGGAAACCACATTTTCGCCGGCATCCAGACTGATCTGCCAGCTGAGTTCCTGCCGCCCCGGCCAGGGCGACAGCTCCACATTCGGCGGCAGCTCAAGCGTCAGCGTGACATTATCCAGGGCCTGCCCCGAACGGAATGCCAGCTTTACAGTCTGCTCCACGGGCTCGAATACTACGGGCTCCGACACCTGTTGGCTGGCTAACTGCTGAGGTTCAGGCGAGGCTCCCTTGTTCAGAATCACACCCAACGACACGCCCAACGCCAGCGCCGCTGCGATTGCGCCACCAAGCACTCGGTGGCTCCAGCGGCCATGCCGGGTAGGCCCTGTCGCCGCCGAGAGCACGCGGGATTCGAACTCCCGTGACGGCTCGGGAATACGCTGGCGCACCTGCAGCTTTTCCCCCAGCAGGCGTTCTGCTTCCAGCGCCCGGCTGCACGATGCGCACGTGGCCACGTGCTCAGCGACCTGCTCCCGGTGCTGTGCTGGTAATTCATTGTTCAGGTAAGCAACAAGGCTTACGCGGATTTCCCGACAGGACATAGTCATCACCTCAGTTTTCAACACGCCCGGCGCTTGTCGTTGGTTCCAGCTGTTGCTGCAATTTTTTTCTCAAGGCAGCACGGACCCGGTGCAGGCGGGACTTCACTGTCCCCAAAGGGATATCCAGTATTTCGGCAATCTCATCCTGACGCCAGCCATCAACATCATGAAGAAGCAGCAAGGTACGCTGGTCAGGCTCGAGCGTGGCAATGACCCGGTCCAGCTCCGGTCCCAGGCGATCCAGTTCGAGCAGGGCCATCGGGCCGCTATCTTCCGCATCCAGACTGTCGAGCCAGTCCGCCTGGCTATCCGCCTCGACCAGTTCACTCATGGGCCTGTCGCCCTGCCGGTTCTTTCGCCGCAACTGGTCGATGAAATGCCGGTACAGGACCCGGTTCAGCCACGGGCGCAACTGGTCCACCGTCTCCAGCTCCTCCAGGCGGGGATACAACTTGACCACAACATCCTGAACCAGATCCTCGGCATCCTGCTGCTGACCCGCCAGCCGGAAGGCAAAGCGGTACATGGGCTCGAGATGAGGCTGGATCAGGATCTCGAAACGCCGTTTTTTACCTGGCTTGAAGGAGAGAATCGACAAAACCGTTACTACCCGTATGGCTCGCTGTTAAAGCGGCAAGTCTATACCAGACTGGCACTCGGTTGCAGTTATGGACAGGCCCCATGAACCGGCATATTACCGGCAAGTGAGGAAAGGTTAACAAAATTTCCGGAACCCTCATCGATTTTGTGTCGTGGATTGAGGGAGATTCAACCAAAACCCACGGAGGTTGTATGAAGCGTTCGATCCAGATTTTTGCCGTATCTGCACTGGCAGCGGGTATTGCCGCTTGTGGTGGTAGTAGTGATGGTGGCTCGTCTACCGGTAGTGTGAGTGTCGGGCTCACGGACGCACCGATTGATAATGCCGATGCCGTAAACATCGAGGTCGAGGCACTGGTACTGCAAGCACCAGACGGTGAGCGTCTCCGGTATGAATTTGACTTCCCACAGCCGCTCAACCTTCTCGAACTTCAGGGCGGCGCCGTTGAAGCGCTGATTCAGGACGAGGAAGTGCCAGCCGGAGAGTACAACTGGATGCGCCTGGAAGTTGGCACCAACAACACCATTGAGATCGATGGCGCTGTCTACGACCTCACCACTCCGTCAGCACGCGGTGTTCAGACCAGCGGTTTCATAGTTCCTGCCGGGGGCGAAGTAGCGCTCACCATCGACTTTGATGTTCGCAAATCCATTGTAAACCCCCAGAATGATGCAACGGTTTACAAGCTCAAACCCGTCGTCAGACTCGTCGATAATTCAACTGTAGGGACTATCAGCGGCACAGTAACGCCGGAACTGATCAACGAACAATGCACTGACGTTACCACAATGGAGGAATCTTTCATTGGCAACGTTTATGTGCATAAAGAGTACGATCAAGTTCCAGACGATATTGGGAGCGAGAACGAACCATTGGTCGTAGTCCCGGTCACCAACAATGGAACTGAAAGCACATACACAGCAGCATTCATTCCGACGGGCGAATACACCGTCAGCTATTCCTGCGGCGATGACTTCGTTGAGACCGCCGATGGACAACCGGCTGATGACGACCTGACATTTGTCGGGATGCAGAATGTAGAGGTAAATGAGGGCGAAACCTCAATTGCGAACTTCGATACTCAAGTAGCTCAATAAACAGCTCTGCCTAATAAAGGGAAAGGGCGCGGCAGTGATCCGCGCCCTTTTTATTTCTATAGCGCCGCAGCCCGCGCTTCCGCCTGATCAGCTCCGGCCACGTTCCCCCGGGCCCGGCGAATATCCGCCAGCAACAACCACCCTGCCCTCTGCAGACGGGTATTGTCGCCCGCCAGAGACAGCCCTTTCAGAGTGAACTGCTCCGCACTACCCAGCTGACCGGCGGCCACATAGGCCTCGGAAAGCTTGAAGTAGACTTCCGCAGAACGGGGCGCTATGCGCTGTGCCCGCTCCAGCCGGGAAATGGCTGCGGAGGTATTGCCCTGGGCCAGCAGATTATCGGCTTCGTTGACCAGGCTCTGTGCGGCCGGCGAAAGTCGCTCGCCCGAATCCTGGTAGCTGGGCGCAGTGTCCCTGGGCTCCTCAACAACGGCGGGTTCCTCCGGTTGCTCGCTCTTGCGCCACACCGGCTCCTCTTCCGGCTCGCTGGTGGAGGTGCGGGGTGGCTCCGGGGCTCTGGTTTGCTCCCCGCCACCAATCGGCACGTAAATGGAGCCAGGGCCACTGGCACAGCCTGCCAGAGCGAGGAAGGCGCCCAGGGCGCCCGCACGGGTCAGCACAGATACTTTCATCGGAACAATCCTTCAAACCAGCCTTGAATTCGACGTTGCAGATTACCGGAACAGGACACTTCCTGATCCGGCTCGCTGCCGGCTATGAACGGGACAAGGCGCGCATTATCGCAGTATTCGTCGGTAAGAGCCTGCCTTTCGGCATTGACCCAGTGATAGTTTACACCGTCCGGCACCACCGGTGAGAAGCCATGCTGAGGTACGCCTGCCATGAACCGGGACCAGATCGGCAGCGCTCCTGAAGCACCAGACAAGGACGTCGGCCCATTATCATCCCGGCCCACCCAGGCAACCGCCAGCAGGTCACCGCTGAAACCGGCAAACCAGGAATCGCGGCCGTCATCGGTGGTGCCGGTCTTGCCGGCAACGGTCAACTGTTCAGGAATGGTGTAGTACGCCGAACGCCCCGTGCCCTCCTGCATGACTTCCTGCATCGCATACTGCACCAGGTGTACCGCTGCCGGGTCAGCCACCTGGTCCACCTCCAACGGATAGCGGTTCAGTGGTTCCCCCTGTGAATCCGTCACCTCACGGATGGTACGCAAGGGCGTGTTGAACCCGGAAGTGGCCAGCCCCTGGTACATCTGGGCAACGGTGACCGGCGTCATGGAAACCGATCCGAGCAGCATGGACGGGTAGCGGGAGATCGGTGACGTCACGCCAAATGCCTGCAGTGTCTCGGCCACCACATCAACACCGATATCCAGCCCGACCCGAACCGCCGGCAGGTTATAGGAGTTGGACAGCGCCTCGTGCAGGGGCACCTCACCGCGCTCCTCCTTATCGTAGTTTTTGGGCTCCCAGCGCCGGCCATCATCAAACTCGAGAACAAAGGACTTGTCATTCACGGGCGTGATGAGGGTGTAGCGATCCGGTTGCGCCAGCGCGGAAAGGTAAATAAACGGCTTGATCAGTGACCCGATAGGTCGCTCGGCATCCAGGGCCCGGTTGAAGCCTGCAAATCCCGGGTCCTTGCCGCCCACCAGAGCCAGCACTTCGCCGCTGTCCTTGGCGGTCACTACCAGAGCCGCCTCCAGGGCTTCCCGGACTTCACCGCTGGCAAGCCGGGGCACGGTCTCTTCAACTGCATATTCGGCCGCATACTGGATGGCAGGATTCAGGGTAGTGAAAATCCTCAGTCCTTCGCTGCGCAGGTCTTCCTCCCGGTAATCCCGGGCCAGGTGTCTACGCACCAGATCAATGTAGGCCGGGTAACGGTTTTCGGAGTAGGAAGGCTGATCACTGACACCCAGGGGCAAGCCCCGGGCCCGGGCCGCCTGGCTCGGATCAACCAGTCCCGCCTCTTCCATCTCGGAGATCACCAGGTTCCGGCGCTCTGTGGCGCGTTCCGGGTTCCGGCGCGGGTTGTAGTAGCTCGGCCCCTTGACCATTCCCACCAGCAGAGCGATCTGGTGAATCTCGAGGTTATTGAGAGATTCCCCGAAATAGTACTGACTGGCCAGACCAAAGCCATTGATGCTGCGGGTGCCCGCCTGGCCCAGATAAACCTCGTTCAGGTAGGTTTCAAGGATATCGTCTTTCTCGTAGTGCCATTCAAGCAACACCGACATCAGGGCTTCGTTACCCTTGCGCAGCAGGGTCTGCTCCCGGGTCAGGAAGAAGTTCTTAACCAGCTGCTGGGTCAGCGTACTGCCCCCCTGGACAATCTCTCCCGCCCGGAGGTTGGCCAGCATGGCCCGGGCGATGGACAGGGGTGCGATGCCAAAATGGTCATAGAAATGCTGATCCTCCACCGCCATCAGGGTTGCCGGCAGCAGCTCCGGTACTTTGTCCAGCTCGACAAGGATTCGGTCTTCCTTGTGGGTCGGATAGATGCCACCGATCTGCGCCGGCTCCAGGCGCACGATGGGTGCCGGGTCGCCACTCAGAACCCGGAAGTTCTCGACCCGGTCACCGTAAATTCCAAAGGCTACCCGGCGGCGCGGCTCTTCGCCGTCCGGGAAGCGGAACCCCCGGGTGCTGATCACAAAGCGATTACCATTGCGGCTGTAGCTGCCGGCCTTGTTCCCGTCTCCCCGCCGGAAACCGGATAGCTCCAGCTCCCGCTGCAGGGCCGCGGCACTGACGCTGGCGCCGTCATACAGTTCGAGGGGGCGTGCGTATACCCGGGAAGGAATCTCGAACCGGCGGCCTTCGAACCGGGAGGTCACCACGGCGTCCAGGTACACCATCCAGCCGGCAAGCAACACCAGGCCAATCAGGGAAATTCGGAAAAACAGGCGCCAGAACCAGGGCCTGCGGCCGGATTTCGGGGATTTACGGGAGGATTTACGGGGAGTCTTTGATTTTGCCATGGCGCGATTATAGCGAAGGGACACCCCGGTAAGGCAGGCCTGCTGTGTGTTATTTCTGTAATCTGCCGTTATGATAGGGCTTCAAAAATCAATGAGTTCAGGGAACGCAAGGAGAACACCGTGAGCGAAACGTCCGGCAATACGCTGATTCAGGCACTGCAGAATCCAGCGCTGTATGACCACCCCGTCCGGGATTTCCGGGTGATCGAAACTCACATCTCCCAGGTTCTCCTCACCGGCGATTACGCCTACAAGATCAAGAAGCCCATGGACTTCGGCTTCCTCGATTTTTCCACCCTGGAGCGGCGCAAGCACTTCTGCGAGGAGGAGCTTCGGCTCAACCGCCGGCTGGCCAGCAAACTTTACCTGGAAGTACTGCCGATCACCGGCACCCCGGAACAGCCGGTGATCGGCGGTGACGGAATCCCCTTCGAGTACGCGATCCGGATGCGCCAGTTCGATCAGGACAAGCTGTTTGATCGCCTGCAGGAAGGGCGCCAGCTGACCCCGGAACTGCTTACCAGCGTGGCCCGGCAAGCCGCCGAATTCCACGAACAGCTGCCCCCGGTGGCGGAGGACAAGCCGCTGGGCACGCCGGAAGCGGTTTACGCGGCCATGCAGGAGAACTTTGACCAGATCCGACCGCTGATCGAAGACAAGGCCCTGCTGGCTCAACTGGATAACCTGGAAGCCTGGACCCAGACCACCTTTGAAAGGCACCGGGACCTGATCGCCCGGCGGCGGGACGACGGTTACGTCCGTGAGTGCCACGGAGACCTTCATCTGGCTAACATCACGGTGTTCGAGGACGAGGTCACCGTATTCGACTGCATCGAGTTCAACGAGCCGTTCCGCTGGATCGACGTCATCAACGACCTGGCGTTCCTGTTGATGGACCTGGAATCCCGGGACGAACCGGCTCTTGCCAACCGCGTACTGAACACCTACCTGGAATATCGGGGCGACTTCGAGGCCCTGCCGCTGCTGCCCCTGTACAAGGCCTATCGCGCCATGGTCCGGGCCAAGATTGCCCTGTTCACGCTGGGCAATCCGGACCCGGGCGAGGACGAAAAGGCTGAACTGATGCAGCGCTACCGGGGCTATGCGCAACTGGCAGAGGACTACAGCATCATTCCGAACCGGTATCTGCTGGCTACAACCGGCCTGTCCGCCAGCGGCAAGAGCTGTGTCAGTGCGGCGATGGCCGGGGAGCTCGGACTGATCCGGCTGCGCTCCGACGTCGAGCGAAAGCGCCTGCATGGCCTGGGGCCGCTGGCGGACAGCAAGTCCGACACCGGTGAAGGGCTTTACACAGCGGAAGCAACAACCCGGACATACGAGCGTCTGGCTGATCTTTCAGGTCAATTGCTGGCTGCAGGTATCCCGGTAGTGGTTGATGCCGCGAGCCTGAAGCAAAGCGAACGGGATCTCTTTGCCTCGGTGGCCGAAGAGCAAGCCGTGCCCTTTGCCCTCCTGCACTGCGAAGCGCCCGAAGATCTGCGCCGGCAGTGGATCCGGAGCCGTTCCGGGGATGCCTCCGAGGCCACCGAAGAACTGCTGGATGCGCAGCAAAGCTGGTTCGAACCGCTCACCGCCATGGAGAAGGCCCACACCATTCACCTGCACACCGATCAGGAGCACGTGGCCGAGGCTGTGGCTGACCGTATCCGCCAGCATTTCGGACTGCAAGGCCACTGAGTAGGCATTGAGGATTTCCATGTCTGACTACTCCCATCCCTGGCAATCGGTCTGCCCCGTGACGGACCTGCAGCCGGGCACATTCATCGAATTCCGGCTTTCAGTCAAGGCCCGCGAGCCGGAAGGTATGCCCCTGACCGGCTTCCTGTTTCTCGATGAAGGGCAAGCCAGGGCCTACCTGAACCAGTGCCCGCACCTGGGCGTCGAGCTGAACTGGATGCCGGGCCGGTTCATGGATTCGGACAATCTCTTTCTCCAGTGCTCCACTCACGGCGCCCTGTTCAAGACCGGCACAGGGGATTGCATTGCCGGCCCTTGCCAGGGCGATGCCCTGACCGCCCTGGAAGTTCGGGAGCAAGACGGCCACTGGCAGGTCAGGCTTCCAGATTGACCGGAATAGCCTCGGTCAGCGTCAGGCTGCCTGAAGGTTCGCTCTCGTCGTTTACCAGCGCGGCCCGGTAAGCGACCACCTCGACGCCGGCAGCAACCGCCTCCCGAAGCAGACGCCCGTAAGTGGAATCAATGTGGTCCGCGGGCCGGACTTCGCCGATGCCGGTATGGTTGACCACAAAGAACAGAACCCCACGCTCGCCCTGGGCCACCTGCCCCATCAGCTCCCGCAGATGCTTCTGGCCACGAGTGGTGACGGCGTCCGGGAAATAACCGGCGCCGTCTTCATCCAGCGTCACGTTCTTTACTTCCACCCAGGCATCCGGGCGGCTTTCATGGCCAGACAGCAACAGGTCGATCCGGCTTTTCTCCCCGCCGTACTTCACTTCCGACCGGCATTGAGCATACCCGGCCAGCTCAACCACCACACCGGTTTCAATGGCCTGCCGGGCCTGGGCGTTGGGCCGGGCGGTATTCACGCAGGCCAGTACCCCGGGCCGGGTTTCCACCAGCTCCCAGGTGTATTTCAGCTTGCGCTTGGGATTGTTGCTCTCGCTGAGCCAGACCCGGGCATTTTCCGGCTGGCAGCCGCGCATGGAACCGGTATTGGGGCAATGAGCCGTCACTTCGGTGCCGTCGGGCAGCCGAATGTCCGCAAGGAAGCGCTTGTAGCGGCGAATAAGCCTGCCTTCGACCAAAGGTTCAGAAAACTTCATGTCATCTCCGCAAAAGTCAGTGTCACAAGGCTGGCACCCCCGTAACTAATCTGCTATTTTCCGCAAATTCCCGTTTCAGGACGAACGCTTCATCCAGGGTACAATCGCTCAGCCACGGGGCTGGCACGATGGGAAGCAAAGCGTTCTTGTGAAGTACAAACAAGAGGCCGGGTTCAATGGCAAATACTGCAGAACAGTCACGCGAACGTTTTACCAACTTCACCCCCTATGAAATGAAGAAGGGTGAAGAGTACATGAGTGCCGAGATGTTGCAGCACTTCAAGGATCTGCTCCTGCAATGGAAACAGGAGCTGATGGAAGAAGTGGACCGCACCATGCACCACATGCAGGAAGACGCAGCAAATTACGCGGATCCCAGTGATCGCGCAACCCAGGAAGAGGAGTTCAGCCTGGAACTGCGTACCCGTGATCGTGAGCGCAAGCTGATCAAGAAGATCGACCAGACCATCGACCGGATCGACAAGGACGACTACGGTTTCTGCGATCAGTGTGGTGTCGAGATCGGTATCCGCCGCCTTGAGGCTCGCCCCACTGCCACCCTGTGCATCGACTGCAAGACGCTTGCCGAGATCCGTGAGCGCCAGACCGGCATCTGATCCCGACAACATCCGTCTGCCGGTAACCGCATGGCGACCGGCAGACTGACTTTTCCATGACCAATCCACGCTATCGGGGCCGTTTCGCACCCTCCCCCACGGGCCCACTGCATTTCGGCTCCCTCGTTACCGCTGTTGCCAGCTATGTCGAAGCCCGGGTCCACCGCGGCCAGTGGCTGATTCGTATTGAAGACCTGGACCCGCTCCGGGAACCTCCGGAGGCCACTGGCCAGATTCTCCGAAGCCTGGAAGCCCACGGCCTGTTTCCTGACGAGCCTGTCCGGTTCCAGTCCCGTCGCCATGACGCCTACCAGGATGCCATCAACCAGCTCTTGGCCAGCGGCCATGCCTACCGCTGCCCCTGTTCCCGCAAGGAACTACAGGCCAATAATGGCCGGCACCCACGCCACTGCCGGGAAGCCGGATTTAAACCGGGCGACCGCCCCTTTGCGGTCCGGTTTGCCCTGCACGACGAGCAGTGCCACTGGCAGGATGAGCTACTGGGCCCCCAGCACCAGGAGGTGCATGCGGAACTCGACGACCCGGTCATCCTGCGCAAGGAGGGCTTCTACGCCTACCAGCTGGCTGTGGTGGTGGACGATATCGATCAGGGCATTACCGACGTGGTCCGGGGCTCGGATCTGCTCGACATGACCGCCCAGCAACAACAGATCTTCCGGGCCCTGGGTTCCGAGCCGCCCCGGTGGCTCCATATACCGGTCATTCTCAACGAGCAGGGCCAGAAGCTCAGCAAACAGACCCACGCCCCCGCGCTTGACGATGACCGGGCCTCCGAGAACCTGTTCCTCGCATTGGACGCCCTCGGCCAGGAACCGCCGGCCTCATTGCAGGCGTCCAGCCCGGATGACATCCTGGCCTGGGCCTGCAGCCACTGGCGCCGGCAGGCAATCGACCTGACAGCCCGCTAACAGGCATGGTATAAAGCCCTTCTTACACTTCAGTGCGGACCTTGAGCCTGATGTACATCTACCGTCTGGTCTTCCTGCTGGTTCTGGCCATATACATTTTCTCTCCCAACATCCTGGATTGGTGGACTGCGCCGGGCAACGTCTGGTACAGCCCCTATGTTATCTGGGCGGGACTGATCGCCATCGGTTTCTGGCTTGAATGGCGACGGGATCCCAATGAGTTTTAGTGCACCCGGCCTCGTGTTGGCCAGCCTGGTTTACCTGCTCCTGCTGTTCGGTGTGGCCTGGATTACCGAACAGGGCATGCTGCCCAAGCAGTGGGTACGCCACCCGCTGGTCTATACCCTGAGCCTTGGCGTCTATGCCGGTATCTGGGCGGTCTATGCCGCCATCGGCATGGCCGCTGAAACCGGTTACGGCTTTCTGGCCTATTACCTGGGCATCAGTGGTGCTTTCCTGCTGGCGCCGGTGCTGCTCAACCCGATCATGCGCATCGCCCGAGCTTACCAGCTGACCTCCCTGGCCGATCTCTTTGCCTACCGTTACCGGAGCCAGTGGGCCGGCACCCTGGTGACCCTGTGTTCCGGTGCGGCCATCCTGGCGCTGCTGAGCATGCAGATCCAGGCAGTGGCAGTCTCAGCCAGCCTCCTGGCCCCGGACACCTCGCCCAAGGCCATGAGCCTGCTGTTCTGCCTGATCGTGTTGCTGTTCGCCATTCTGTTCGGCGCCCGCCGCAACCAGAATTCGGAGAACCACCAGGGGCTGGTGCTGGCTATTGCCTTCGACTCTCTGGTGAAGGTGGGCGCGCTGCTGACTCTTGGTGGTGTAATCCTGTTCCAGGTTTTTGATGGCATGGAAGGGCTGGACCTATGGCTCGCCATGAACAAGGCCGCCACCGGAACCATGACCCTGGCCATTGACGACGGCAGCTGGCGCGCGCTGATGCTGATGTCCTTCGCGGGTGCCCTGGTACTGCCACACATGTACCACATGACATTCAGCGAAAACCCCTCACCCAAATCCCTGGCCAAGGCCAGCTGGGGGCTGCCGCTTTACCTCCTGCTCCTGGCCCTGCCGGTGCCCGTGAT